>NZ_LTAB01000019.1:0-106002 GCF_001580035.1 Sphingobium sp. 22B
CGATCTGGAGGCGGACTGGCACCAGATGGCGGCCGGGCAGCGCACCGAACCGCTGATGTATGCCGACAATGCGACCGCCCTCATCGTCTGGGGCGGGCAGCTTCGGGTCAGCATCAAGGGGCAGGAACCCTTCGTCGCGGTCAAGGGCGGAGAGGTCAATATTCCCTTCCGCCTGCCTTTCACCCTGGAAAGCGTGGGCGACGAGCCGGCGCTGTGGCTGGAGGTGCACGGCGCGGGCGACGTGCCGCTCTATCGCGCCGCGACCAGGCCGGACAAGCCCAGGGACGTGCCGGGCTTCACCTATGTGAAGGCCGCGTTGATGGGCGGCGACGGGCATTATGGCGCCGCCGACCGGCCTTATCTCGATTATTACAAGGATGTGGTGACCGGCGGGCAAAGAGCAGGCGCCTTCATTGCCGGCGATCATCTGTTCGTGAACAATATTCGCGGAAAGGGCATCAAGACTCCGCCGACCAGCGATCTTGGCCATTTCCACTTCGGCTATGATGAATTCTGGTTCATCATGGAAGGCAATGTCGATTACCAGATCGAAGGCGTGCCGTTCTTCACCGCGTCGCCCGGCGACGTCGTGACCGCAGCCCAGGGCCGGTGGCATCGCGCCAGCTTCGGCGGGCAGCCGGGGCAGATGGCCACGCGCGTCGCGATCAACCCTTATCCCCGCGGCTTGCACAGCTTCCAGCCGCACTGAACCGCGCCCCTCGGGGGCCATCGCCAAATACCCTGGAATCCGGAGACTTTCAGCCTCCGGACAGCCATAAACTCACATAAAAATCCTATAGTATATGATAATGAGGGAGAGAGCCATGTTGGGAGAATATCTGCCTGCACGATTGAACAGTTCGCTGATCGCGATTGCGGCGGCGATGGTGGCCGGCCAGCCCGTGCTGGCCCAGGACAATGCGACGATCGCGCCGCCGCCCCAGAACAGCCAGTCGGTAACGGACAGCGACATCGTCGTCACCGGTTCCGCCATCCGGGGCGTGGCGCCCGTCGGGTCCAACCTGATTTCGGTGGGCCAGGATACGATCGAGAAGACCGCGCCCGTCAACGTGTCGCAACTCGTCAACACCGTGCCGTCCATTTCCACGGCCGGTTCGGTCGCGCAGGGCGAGAATGCCTATTCCTATTATTCGCCGCAGATCCACAGCCTTGCGGGATCGTCGTCCAACACCACGCTGGTGATCCTGGACGGCCTGCGCCTGCCCGGCGGCGGCACGCAGTTCGCCCAGACCGACCCCAACATCATCCCGGTCAGCGCGATCCAGCGGGTCGAGGTGCTGGCCGACGGCGCGTCGTCCGTCTACGGGTCGGACGCGGTCGCGGGCGTGGTCAACTTCATCACCCGGCGGACCTTCGACGGGTTCGAGGCGAATGCGCAGGCGGGCTTTGCCGACAGCTATCACAATACCAACTTCAACTTCATCTGGGGCAAGAAGTGGGACACGGGCGGCGTCTATGTCGCGGGCTCCTATTCCGACCAGTCGGAACTGAAGAACAGGGACCGCCGTTTTTCCAGCCTGGGCGATTATCGTCCGGTCGGCGGCACCAACACAAACAGCTATCAGTGCAGCCCCGCGACGATCATCGCGCCGGGGGTCAGCGGCGTCTTCCTTTCGCCCGGCGCGACGACGACAGTTCCTAATATTCAGGCGAACGCGCCCTGCAACAATTCGGTCTACGCCAATCTTCTGCCTTCGCAGTTCCGCGCGAATGCGATGATCAAGGTCACGAACGATTTTTCGGACAAGTTCACCGTCACCGCGATGATGAACTATAACCGCCAGGAAACGCATAATGCGTCCGGACCCGGCGGCCTGACCAACGCCACCGTATTCGGTCCCGGATCGGGCCGGGGCGGCCAGATCAACCCCTTCTACCAGGCGCCCGCGGGCGCGCCCGGCGCCACGCAGCAGACGGTCACATGGCTCGCCCTGCTGCCCGACGCGGATTATGGCGAACAGGAATCGCAGTCGGATTCGATCTATTCGACCGCCGTCGCGGAATATCATGTCAATGACGACTGGACGCTGACCTTCAGCGACGCCTTCGGCTGGAACCGCTCGGCGCTCAACACCGTCAACGGCTTCTGTTCCGCCTGCGCCCTGCTGGCGCTGAACGGCACCGCGCAGTTGAGCGGCAGCACCACGGCGACCGACATTCCGGGCCAGAACGTCATCGCGCTCAACCTGCCGCTGACGGCGGCGAACGCGCTGGACGTCTGGCGGCCCTTCGACGGCACCAACCGGACTTCCGAAGCGGTCATCCGCTCGCTCTATCGCAACAATAGCGAAAATACGAACTACAACACCTTCAACCAGATGAAGCTCGACCTCAACGGGTCGCTGTTCAATCTTCCCGCGGGCAAGCTCAAGATCGCGGTCGGCGGCGAATATCTCTGGTATGAACAGACCCAGAAGATCACGGGCTCCAACAATACCGGCCCGACCACGACCGGTTCGAACTTCCGCGTCTATAACTACAAGCGCGACGTGAAGTCGCTTTACGCCGAACTCTATATTCCGGTCGTTTCACCGGATATGGGCATTCCGCTGGTCCACAGTTTCGACCTCAGCATCTCCGGCCGCTACGACAGCTATAGCGACGTGGGATCGACCACCAATCCGAAGTTCGCCGCGAACTGGGAGCCGGTGGAGGGCGTCAAGCTGCGCGGCAACTATTCCCGCGCCTTCGTGGCGCCGCCGACCGCGGTGATCGGCGATCCGACGCAGGGCTATCTCTACGCATCCGGCAGCGTCGGCGTGAACGGCACGCAGATCGCCGTGCCCATCGCCAACTATCCCGATGTGGCGAACATCCCCGGCGTGCAGTGCAATGCGACCACCTGCACCATCGGCACGCCGGCGATCCAGGGCATGCGGCGCCAGCTGGGCGGCGGCTTTTCCAACATGACCCCGCAAAAGGGCCGCAGCTGGTCGGCGGGCATCGACCTGGCGCCGCGCTTCCTGCCCGGCTTCACCGCCGCCTTCACCTATTTCCACAACAAGTTCATCGGCGGCGTCTCCTCCCCCAGCCCCAGCGCCATCGTGAACTCGGCGGGGCTGCGCAACCTGCTGACCATCTGTCCGCAGACCTGCTCGCAGGCGCAGATCGACGAGTTCGCCAATATCGCCAATGGCGCGACGGTGTCGGGCGCGATCCCGCCGCAGGTCTATTTCCTGATCGACCAGAGCAGCCGCAATGCGCTCAACCTGACGGTGGAGGGGATCGACGGGCAGTTCAACTATCGCACGGAGATCGGTGAACTGGGCAGCTTCGTGATCGGCACGGGCTTCACCTATTTCACGAAGTTCCGGCAGAATTTCGGCGGCGGTACGGACTTCAGCATCCTCAACACTTCCGGTTACAACACCACCTTCCCGTCGGTGCGGTTCAAGAACCGCGCACAACTGGGCTGGGCCAAGGATGGATTGTCCGCCGATCTGTTCTGGAACCATACGGGTTCCTACCGCAACTGGATCAGCACGACGGTGGAACCGATCATCGTCAATTCGATCGGCAACCCGATCGGCGGCGGCGACAAGGTCAAGGCCAACGACACGTTCGACCTGCACCTGCAATATGAATTCCAGGGTGAAAGCTTCGCCCGGGGATGGCAGATCTATGTCGACGCCCAGAACATCTTCGACAAGAACCCGCCCTTCTACAACGGCAACACCAACGGCATATTGGGCGGCGCATGGGGCTATAACGGCTTCGTGTCGAACCCGATCGGGCGCATGGTTTCGGTGGGCCTGCGCATCCGCATGTAATCCCTTCGCCGGGTCGCATGGAGAGGGCTCCGGAGCATGCATGCTCCGGAGCCCTTTTCACATCGGAGGATGGCGGTTCAGGAAAAGGGCGTGGCGAATTCCAGGCGGATGCCCCCCGGAATGAAGACCAGGAAGTGCCGGGTGGCCGATCCGGCGCGGATCGGGCCGGGCGGGGCGTCGACCACCACCTCCGGATGGGCGCGCACCTTCTCCCACGCGGTGTCCAGCGCTGCATCGTCAGCCACCGCGAGCGAGAGATGGTGCAGCCCGATATTGGCCCGCCGGTCGAAGGCCCGGGCGCTCAGCGGATCGGCGGCGCGCCAGAGGGTGAGGAGGATCGCGCCGTCCGACAGGAAGATGGAGGGATAATCGGGAACGCCGCCCACCTCGTCGAAGCCGAGCACGCCGCAGAAGAAGGCCCGCGCCTGGTCGAGATCGGGCACCGTCAGCCCGACATGATGGACGCCGCGCGTGAGTTTGTCTTTCATGATTTCTATCCTTCCAGTTCGGCAATGCGTGCGCGAAGCCGGTCGAGCTCGTCCACCAGGGGGGCGGTGAGGCGCTCGATCTCCTTCTGCGTGAAGCGCGGGGTGATATGTTGCGGACAGTTCCAGTCGAAGCCCACGACATCGATCAGGAAGGCGCGCTCAGGTTCGGCGCCATAGCCGGGCGTCATCAGCGCCGCGATGGTCGCCGGATGGTCGCTGCCATGGGCATGGCCGATCAGCTTCAGGCGGCGGCGGTTGGGATAGTCCATCAGGAACAGCGACACCCGGTCGTCGGCGGCGAGGTTCGCGGCCGAGAGATATTGGCGGTTGCCCCGATAATCGGCAAAGCCGATCCGGTTGTCCCCGATCCGCCGCAGGAAGCCGGCCGGGCCGCCGCGATGCTGGACGTAAGGCCAGCCATCCTCGCTGACGCTGGCCATGTAGAAGCTGTCGCGGGCGGCGATGAAATCCGCCTCCCGGTCGGTGAGCATGTCGGCCGCGCCCGCATTCGCCTCCATGCGCGCATAGGAAGCGCGCGAACCGGCGGCTTCCTGCATGGCGCGTGCGCCGTTGCCGAACATGGTGTGGAGATAGACCTGTGCCATGCCGGACAAGCTAAGCCATTGCGCGCTGCATGATAATGGCCGATGATTGGCTTTCACTGTTTCAGTTCGGGGAATAATGGATCGCTTCGATGCCCTGTCCGCCTTCGTCGCGGTGGCCGACCAGCGCGGCTTCGCCGCCGCAGCGCGCAAGCTGGGCATGTCCCCGCCCGCCGTCACCCGCGCCGTCGCCGCGCTGGAGCGGCATCTGGGCGTGACGCTGTTCCACCGCTCCACCCGCGCGGTATCGCTGACGGACGAAGGTGCGGCCTTTCTGGACCGGGCGCGGCGGATCATGTCCGACCTGCGGGAGGCCGAGCAGATCGTCATGGGCGGCCGGTCGGCGCCGCGCGGCCAGCTTTACGTGACCGCTCCGGTGATGTTCGGGCGACTGCATGTGTTGTCTGCCATCGGCGCGCTGCTGGCGGCTCATGACGGGCTGAGCGCGCGCATGATGCTGATCGACCGCAATGTCCGCATCGTCGAGGAAGGGATCGACGTGGCCGTGCGGATCGGGCCGCTGGCCGACAGCGCGCTGCGGGTGATGAGCATCGGATCGGTGCGGCAGACCATCGTGGCCAGCCCCGCCTATCTGGCTTCGCATGGCGTTCCGGCGACGCCGGCCGATCTGGCCGGCCATCGCTGCATCGTCGGCAGCGGCATCAGGATCGGCGCCGCCTGGCGTTTCGGCGGGAAGGCGGAAAGCACGGTCGAGGTCGCTCCCCGCCTGACCGTCAATACGATCGACGGCACGATCGCGGCGGCCGAGGCTGGGGTGGGAGTGGCCAATGTCCTGAGCTACCAGGCGGCGGAGGCGGTCGCGGCCGGGCGGCTCGTCCGCCTGCTGGAGGACCACGCGCCGCCGCCCGTGCCGGTCAGCCTGCTCTACGACGCCGGGCGCGCGGCAATGCCCGCTGTGCGGCTGTTCCTGGAGGCGATGCGCGAGCGGGCGCGGCAGGGGTCGTGGGATTGATGGCGGGAAACGCCTGGCCGGAACCGCTCCTGCCGCGCCCGGCTTGGGGTATTTTGCATCGATACGGTGATCGCGCGCGCCGCCACCACGCATTCAAAAAGGATCGCCGCCGATCCCCGCGATCAGGGGCAGGGATCGGGCAGTTCGCGATGGATCGCTTCGATGGCGGCCAGCGCATCTGCATCCAGGCGGACGTCGACGCTGGCGAGATCCATCTTGAGCTGCTCCAGCGATGTCGCGCCAATGATCGTCGACGTGACGAAGGGCCGGCTGTTGACGAAGGCCAGCGCCAGTTGCGCCGGGGGCAGGCCATGGGCCTGCGCGACGGCGACATAGCGCGCGCTGGCGGTCGGTTGTCCGGGCAGGTCGTACCGCACGAACTGGCGGCTCACGTCCCTGCGCGAACCCTCCGGAATGCGGCCGCCCAGATATTTTCCCGTCAGATTGCCGCCGGCCAGAGGGGAATAGGCGAGCAGCGACACCTGTTCGCGCAGCGCATATTCCGACAACCCATGTTCGAAGGTGCGGTTGAGCAGATTATAGGCATTCTGGATCGATGCGACGCGCGGCCATTCCTTCTCACGCGACAGGCGCAGATATTCGGACACGCCCCAGGGGGTTTCGTTGGAGACGCCGAAATGGCGGATCTTTCCTGCCCGCACCAGGTCGGCCAGCGCGCCCAGCGTTTCCTCTATGGGCACGGTGTCGGGGGTATCGTCCAGTCGCGTGAGGCCGCGAGCGCCGAAGGACGGCACCGGCCTGTCGGGCCAGTGCACCTGGTAAAGATCGATATAGTCGGTGCGCAGCCGGCGCAGGCTGTCCTCCACCGCCTGTTCGACATTGCGCCGGTCGAGCCGGTTGTTGCCGCCGCGAAATTCCCGCACGGCGTCGCGGGTGGGACCGGCGATCTTGGTGGCGACTATGACGTCGTCCCGCCGCTTCCGGCCCGCGATCCAGTTGCCGATATAGGTTTCGGTCAGGAACTGCGTCTCGCGGGATACGGGCGTCACCGGATAGGCCTCCGCCGTGTCGATGAAGTTGACGCCGTGGCCCACCGCGTGGTCGAGCTGCTCATGCGCCTCCGCCTCGCTGTTCTGCGAGCCCCATGTCATGGTGCCGAGGCAGATCAGGCTGACCTCGATCCCGGTGCGTCCCAATGTGCGATATTCCATTCCGTATCCCTATATGAAGCTGGCCTCCGCCCATTCTCCTTAGACGCTGGAGGCGGCAGGACACTCAAGATAATTTCATAAAGCGTTGAGCAAGCCTGTTTTCACGGTCGCCGGCCCATTCTCCTTAGACGCTGGAGGCGGCAGGACACTCAAGATAATTTCATAAAGCGTTGAGCAAGCCTGTTTTCACGGTCGCCGGAGCCCGGCGGAACGGGAGAATGGCCGCGCGGCCGCCGATCGTTTCGCGCTGTGCGCGCTCCGGGTCGTGAAAGGACCGATTGCGGCCCTCTGTTCCGCCCGCTAGGGTCGCCAGGGTTCTTTGTCATCGAAGGATCACCGCCCTTGTCCAGCCGGGACGTCCGACAGGGATGACCGGCGCCGCGCCGAACCGCGCTTTTCTCCAGAGCTGGATATCGAAGGATCACCGCCCTTGTCCAGCCGGGACGTCCGACAGGGATGACCGGCGCCGCGCCGAACCGCGCTTTTCTCCAGAGCTGGATATGCCCGCCACCGTGTCTGATTTACCTGATCCAGCGGATGCGCTTGCCAAGGCCGGTCGCCGCCTGGATGCCCGCGGCCTGGCGCCCGCGACCGCCGGCAATTATTCCGCCCGGCTGGCCGACGGGACGATCCTCATCACCCGGTCGGGGGCGCATAAGGGGCGCCTCGATGCAGCGCAGTTCATGCGCGTGGCGGCAGACGGCACGGCCATCGACGCGGGCCGATCCTCTGCCGAGACGTTGCTGCCCCGGCAAGCCTAGCTCAGCCTGCTTCAGCGCCGCCGCGATCTGCTCCACCGAAAACCGCTGCTTCTTCATCGACGTACCTCCTCAACAAGGAAAATCCGTCGAAAAGCTAACGTTACGTGTGGACCACTTTGCCCATCTCACCTCACGACCCTGGCGACTGGGCGGTGCTGAAGGTTCAGCACTAGCTGCGGGCGACCGGCGCAACCGACGCCCGTCTGTCGAGCCTGGCCGCTATAGGTGGGCTTGAGAAGCGGATCTTGTTGCGCCGTTTTCTGAAGGCGACGGGCCTTATCACCACCGACTATTGCCAGCGGCTGCGGGTGGCGAGCGCGCAGGAATTGCTGCGGTCGAGCGTGCTACCGATCGACCCGATCGCGTGGGAGGTGGGCTATGCCGACACGTCGTCGTTCCGAAGGCTGTTACGCGCATCGTCGGGCTGACCCCCGGCGAGTATCGGCTGCGCTTCCGGGGACGATAGCGGAGGGGGAGCTTATTTCCGTAGGCCGTAGCGCGCAGCAGGCTCGGCATTGAACATCGATTGCAGCAGCGTGCCGCTCGCATTGTCATAGGCTGCTAGAAGGGATGTGTCCGCCAGTGACGGTGCGATGACGCGTTCACCCTGCTCCAGGCCCGCCATGACGGCGTCGACGCAATCCTCGGTCGACATGACGATCGCGTCGGGCAGCGGGTCCAGATCGGCGCCGCCCGCCACGTCCCATCCTTCGGAAACCACCGCGCCGGGCAGGACCAGCCGCACGTTGACGCCAGTGCCTTCGACTTCGTTCTGGAGATATTTGGTCAGGAGATAGACATAAGCCTTGGTGGAGGCGTAGACCGGAATGCCGATGCCGGGGAAGGGCGCGAAACCCGCTCCGGAGCCGATATTGATGAGCGTGCCCGCGCCTTTTTCCGTAAAGCGGACGAGAGCGGCTTTGGACAGGGTGGTCAAAGCAGTGACGTTGAGCGCGACCATGTTGGCGATCACGTCGTCAGGCGTTTCGACCAGCGTCTTGATCGTGGAGTAGCCGGCGTTGTTCACCAGGAACGACACCGACGGATCGCCGGAAATACGCTCCGAGACGGCGGCGACGCCGGCAGGATCGGACAAGTCGGCGACCAGAACGTCGGCGCGCACCGAGAAGCGGCTTTCCAGATCGGCCGCGATGGCGCGAAGCCGGTCTTCACGCCGCGCGACGGGCACGACGTCGTAGCCGCGCGCGGCGAGACGATCGGCGAACAGCTTGCCGATACCCGAAGAAGCCCCGGTGACGATCGCGGTGCCAAGATTCCCAGACAAATCAGTTTCCTTTAGCATGTGGAGAGGAGCCGATCAGGCGAATGCCCAATGTTATGCGTCGCAATATGCTACCGATCTATCCGGAGCCATGACCAATCGCCTCATGAAGCGGGTGACATATGGGCTCACGCCCGCACGTGGCGGCGGGCTCACCGACAAATATTCCCTACTCTCTCCTGCGCTTAAGCCGTCCTGGCCGCACGCATGCGGGGGCTGCGGGTTGAGCGAGATTGCGATGTTTGGGCTGCATCAAACCGTCCTAGCCGCCGCGGCGGAAAGCTCCCAATGCACAATCGGGCGCGTTGGCGCACCGCTTGGCCCTCAGGAGTTACCGTGAGCACCATCGTTGATCGTCACAATCTCGACTTTCTGTTGTTCGACATGTTCGATCTGGAAAAGGCGCATGCGTCCGGCCCTTTCGAGGGGCAGGACCGGGAGCTGGTTTCCCAGCTTCTGGATACGGCGCAGCGCATCGCCGAGGCCGAATATCTGCCGACCGCCGCCCCGCTCGACGCCGTTCCGCCGACCTTCGAGAATGGCGAGGCGGTAATGCCGGCCTATGTCGGCCGTGCGTTGAACGCCTATAGCGAGGCAGGTCTGTCGGCGCAGAGCTTTCCGGTCGAATCCGGCGGACTGGGCATATCGCACACAGTCAGCATGACGGTGAACGGCATGTTCAGCGCGGCCAATGTCGCGATCGCCAACTATTTTCTGCTGACGGCTGCCGCAGCGCGGCTGTTGCTGGCTTTCGGGACGGAGGAGCAGAAGTCCCGCTACGCCTCGCATATGATTGCGGGGCGCTGGATGGGCACGATGTGCCTGTCCGAGCCGCAGGCGGGATCGTCGCTCGCCGACATTACCACGCGGGCCGATCCGGCGGGCGACGGCTCCTATCATCTGCGCGGCACGAAGATCTGGATTTCGAGCGGCGGCCACCGCATGAGCGAGAATATCGTGCATCTCGTGCTCGCGCGGCTTCCCGACGCGCCCGCCGGAGTCAAGGGCATCTCGCTGTTCCTTGTCCCGCAAAAGCGCCTGAATGAAGCGGGTGAACCGGGGGAGGACAATAATGTCACGCTGGTCGGTCTGGCGCACAAGATGGGACAGCGCGGAACGACCAATTGCCAGCTCAACTTTGGCGAGGATGGTCCTTCGGTCGGCTATCTGGTCGGCAAGCCCCATCAGGGGCTGCACGCCATGTTCCACATGATGAATGAAGCGCGGATCGGCGTGGGGCATGTCGCGACCATGTCCGGTCTGGTGGGGTATCTCTATTCGCTCCACTATGCGACCGACCGGCTTCAGGGCCGCCGCCTCGGTCAGAAAAATCCAGCATTGCCCCAGATTCCGCTGATCGAGCATGTCGACATCCGGCGGATGCTGCTGGCGCAGAAGGCGGCGGTCGAAGGTGCGCTTGCGCTCTGCACCTATTGCGCGCTGCTGATCGACGAGCAGAAGAGCGCGAAGAAGGAGGATCAGGCCGACCTTGCCCTGCTGCTGGAGGTGCTGACGCCGATCGTCAAGTCATGGCCGTCCGAACATTGCCTTGAGGCCAACAAATGGGCGATGCAGATATTGGGCGGGGCGGGATATACCAGCGATCATCCCATCGAGCGCCTGTATCGCGACAATCGCCTGAACCATATCTATGAAGGCACTTACGGCATTCAGGGCATCGATCTTCTGGGACGGAAAGTCCGGCTGGCAGAAGGGCGTGGTCTCGACCTCTTGATCGAGCGGATCAATGCGACGATCACGGAAGCGGCGGCCATTCCCGCACTGTCGGGCCATGCGGCCCGGTTGGCCGAAGCGATCGGCTGGGTCACGGAGGCCACCAGCGCCGCACTGGCCGAACCCGATCTGGAGCGCAGCCTCGCCAATGCGACTCTATACCTCGACGCGACGGGGACGGTGGTGATCGGCTGGCTGTGGCTGTGGCAGGCGATGGTCGCTGTCCGCAGGCAAGAAGGCGGCGTTGCCAACAGGGCCTTTTACGAAGCCAAGCGCGCCGCCTGCGACTATTTCTTCCGCTACCAGTTGCCGCGCGCGCAGATTGACCTGGGGCTGGTGAAGGCGCTGGACGATACCTGCCTTGCGACGACTCCCGGGCAGTTGAGGGTCGCTTGACGATCCAAGACTCGGCAGACATGCGCGATAATCAAAAGGAGGATGGCTTGGGACACCGGAATACAGGAACGCCGGATCTGCTATCGGCGCTGGACGAGGGCGTTTTGACGCTGACGCTCAACCGGCCGGAGGCGCGCAATGCGATGAGCGATCCGATGCTGGAGGCGATCGACCGGGAACTCGCATTTGCCCAAAGCAGCCGCGAGGTGCGGTGCGTCGTCCTCCAGGGGAACGGCCGCGCCTTCTGCGCGGGCGGCGACGTGAAGGCGATGGGGGACAATCCGATCACGCCGTCCTCGCTGGACGACCGGATTGAGTATCAACGCGTCATCCAGCGGGCGACATCGGGCAGGCTAGTCGCGATGGGCAAGCCGAGCCTGGCTGTCATCCACGGCCCCGCCGCGGGCGCGGGCCTTGCGCTGGCGCTGGCATGCGACCTGCGGATCATGGCGCGTCCGGCATTTCTGCTGACGGCGTTCGCGAACGTGGCGCTTTCGGGCGATTTCGGCATCGGATATCTGCTGGCCCGGCTGGTCGGGATGGCGCGGGCCAAGGAGTTGATGTTCCTGCCCGAACGCGTGGCGAGCGAGCGCGCGCTCGATCTGGGGCTGACCAACTGGGTGTGCGAAGCCGAGGAACTGAAGGCGCAGGCGGCGCTGATCGCCGGGCGTCTCGCGTCCGCGCCGCCACATGCGCTGGCTTATATGAAAGAGCATCTCAACAGCGCGCTGTCCACCGAGTTCGGCGCCTATATGGACCATGAGGTGCGCTGCCATATCGACTGTTCGCAAACGGCGGACCATGTGGAGGGCGTCAGGGCTTTCGCGGAGAAGCGCGCGCCTGTCTTCAGCGGCGATTAGGGTGGCCGGGCACTCCGCCGCGCATCCGGGGCCACTTCCCCCGGCCCTGTTGCCCGATGGCATACGGTCCCGCATCGTCAGCGGTGTCGGCGATCTCGACATGCACATTCTGGAAGCCGGATATGAGGGGAGGGGGCGACCCGTCATCCTTCTTCTCCACGGCTTTCCCGAACTGGCGTGGTGCTGGCGCAGAGTGATGCCGCTGCTCGCGGACGCGGGCTATCATGTGATCGGGCCGGACCAACGGGGATTTGGACGGACCAGCCCGCAGTCCGATGCCTATCTCACCGATCTGGAGCCTTATGCCACTGGCAGTCTGGCTGCGGATATCTTCAACCTGATGGACGCGCTGGACATGTCGTCGTTGGACATGCTGGTCGGCCATGACGCCGGCTCCATTGTAGCGGGATTCTGCGCGTTCGCGCGACTCGACAGGGTTCGCCGGCTGGTGCTATCCGCATCGCCCTTCGGCGGCGCTCCGCCCGCAGGTGCGTTGCCCACAGCGCCTTTCCTCGACCATCCGATCCATGAAGAGCTGGCGCGCCTGTCGCCGCCGCGCAAACATTACCAAGCCTATTATTGCGGTCCGGAGGCGAATGCGGACATGTGGCATGCGCCGCAGGGCATGCACCAGTTTCTGCGCGGCTATTATCATCAGAAAAGCGCCGATTGGGACGGCAACAGACCTGGTCCGCTCAAGGGCTGGACCGTCGAGGAAATCGCCAGATTGCCGCATTATTACTGCATGCCCGCGCAGTGCGGCATGGCGGAGGTTGCCGCCGCCATCATTCCCGATGCGAGGCAAATGGCGGCGTGCACATGGCTGAGCGATGCCGATCTGGCGGTCGCCGCCGCCGAATTCGCGCGAACCGGGTTCCAGCCCGCGCTTAATTGGTACCGCAGCGCGTTGGCCGAGGGGATGACAGGCCGGGATTTGGCACCTTTCCACGGTCGGCGTCTTGCCATGCCAGTGGCATTCGTTGCCGGCAAGGCCGACTGGGGGCCCTATCAGTCTCCGCGACTGCTGGAATCGATGCGAGACGGGTTGGCGACGCAGCCGGTTGCCCTCCATTTCATCGAGAGGGCGGGGCACTGGGTGCAGCAGGAGCAACCGGAGCGCTTTGCTGAAATCCTGCTAGCTTTCGCGGGGCCGTCATGACGCTGTGCCGCAAATCGCGACCGGAGGGTTGCGAGGGCTGGTCATTGCCCCGCCGCGTACCGATGGCATGATCGGGCCACCATTTCGCGCTGAAAAACGGTCCGGTCCCAACATGACTCCATCGGTTCCTATCCTTCTGCACATGGATGGAGCGGTGCGCACGGCGGGCGAAATGCATAAAAATCGGAGAGGCACAGAATGACAAAGCTGTTGAATGACCATCGGATCGATCCAAGGATCAAGGCTGTTTTCGGCGAATATGGCGCGCCGGCCGCTTCCGATCTGCTTACGCGCGAAGAGCTGATCGAATTCATGCACACGCCCGAAGCGCAAGCAGCCGTAGCGGCCGACGCGCAATTTTTTGCGGAAGCCGTGTGCGAAGCGTCTGCGCCGTCCTCCGGCATCATCTATGAAACCAAGACCTTCATTTCGCAGCCCGATGGGAATGAGATCAAGATCCAGTATATCCGCCCCGAAGGCGCGGGCGTCCTGCCCTGCGTCTACTATATGCATGGCGGCGGGATGGCGACCTTGTCCGCCTTCGACCCCAATTATCGGGGATGGGGCAGCATCATCGCAGCGCAGGGCGTAGCGGTCGCCATGGTCGATTTCCGCAACAGCCTGCTACCGTCTTCCGCGCCTGAAATCGCGCCCTTTCCCGCCGGCCTCAACGACTGTGTTTCCGGGCTGAAATGGGTCCACGCGCATGCGGAGGAATTGCAGATCGATCCTGACCGGATCACGCTTGCCGGCGAGAGCGGCGGCGGCAATCTGGCGCTGGCGACCGCGCTGAAGCTTAATCGTGACGGCGACATCGGCCTTATCAACGGCGTCTATTCGCTGTGCCCGTTCATCGCAGGGCAGTGGCCGCATCCGGACCATCCGTCATCCCACAATAATGAAGGCATCTTCATCAGCATCGGCAACAATCGCCTGACGCTGGCCTATGGTATCGAGGCGTTCGAGCGCAAGGATCCGCTGGCATGGCCCATCTTCGCGTCGGAAGACGATCTTAAAGGGCTTCCGCAGACGGTCATCAGCGTGAACGAGTGCGACCCGCTGCATGACGAAGGCGTCGTATTCTACCGCAAGCTGCTGGCAGCCGGAGTGCCCGCGCGGTGCCGCTCGCTGATCGGGACAGTGCACGCAGTCGAGATTTTGCCGCGATGCGCGCCCGACATCAGCGCAAACACCGCCAACGACATCGCCTATCTCGCCCGTACGGGCAAATAGGGATGGCTCTGCCTTCCGCCGATGTCGCTGGCTCGCCCTTCGATGGAATAGCTAAAGGAGATTGAAATGGCTGACGGTTCCTGGGCGCCGACACCTTCATTGAGAAGTCAGGTCAGCGAGGCGGAGTGGAAGATGCGTGTCGATCTCGCCGCACTCTACCGCCTCGTCGCCCTGAATGGCTGGGACGATATGGTCTATACCCATATCTCCGCGCGCGTGCCGGGGCCGGAAGAGCATTTCCTCATCAACCCCTATGGCATCTTCTTCGAGGAAATGACGGCGTCGTCGCTGGTGAAGATCGATATGGACGGCAATGTCGTTCAGGACACCCCCTACAAGGTCAATGCGGCGGGTTTCACCATCCATTCCGCGATCCATGGCGCGCGGGAGGATGTGAAGTTCGTGATGCACCTGCACACCGATCAGGGCATCGCCGTGTCGGCGCAGAAGGAGGGGCTGCTGCCGCTCAGCCAGACCGCGCTGGCGATCCTGCCCGAGCTTGCCTATCACGATTATGAAGGCATCGCGCTCGATCTGGATGAGCGCGAGCGGCTGGTCGCCGACCTCGGCAACAATGCGGCGATGCTGCTCCGCAATCACGGGACGCTGGCGGTCGGGCTGGATGCGGGCGATTGCTGGCGGACCATGTTCATATTGGAGCGGGCCTGCAAGATTCAGGTCATGGCGCTGACAGCCGGGCGCGAGGGTGTCTTGATCGCGCCGGAAGAAGCGCAGCATACCGTCGCCCGCGAGATGGCGGCGCGCGGTCCGCTGCGGCTGGAGGGCGGCCAGTCCGCCTATGAACTGATCTGGCCGGGCTGCCTGCGCCGCCTGCACCGCCAACTGCCGGGCTTCGACGCCTGACTAATATCGATGCTCATGCAAGAAAGTCCGACCATGTCCGACACCAAGGAAATCGAAGGCCCCACCACCCATTTCACGCAAATGGCGGATTCTACCAAGGAGGACTGGGCGATCATCGATAGCCATTACAAGCCCTTCCATGCGGGACTGTCGAACCGGATATTGACGCATCTGAAGCTGCTTGACGGTGACTTCGGCGGTTACCCGGTCGATCGGCTGGAACATAGCGTCCAGTGCGCCACGCGCGCCTATCGGGCGGGGATGGACGAGGAATATGTCGTCTGCGCTTTGCTTCACGACATCGGCGACACGCTGGGGTCGGGCAATCATGCCGATCTCGCCGCGGCGATCCTGAAGCCCTATGTCTCGGAAAAGAACCACTGGATGGTGGAAAAGCACGCCATCTTCCAAGGCTATTATTTCTTCCATCATATCGGCGAAGACCAGCATATGCGGGAGAAGTTCAGGGGGCATCCGCATTTTGAATATACGGCGGATTTCTGTCACCTCTACGATCAGTCCGCGTTCGACGCCAATTATGAAAGCATGCCGCTCGAAGCGTTCGAGCCGATGGTTCACCGGCTGTTTTCGACGATGCGCTATTCCTTCTACAAAAGCCCGACTGCAGAATAACCGGGCCATAGCAGACAGACATGATCGAAACGCGCTGCGTGAGCCTGAACGGCCTTGAATTCACCGTCGATATCGTGGGTCATGACCATGGTCAGGCCGTTCTGCTGCTGCATGGCTTCCCGGAGTCGCGCTATATGTGGCATCCTCAGGTCGAGGCGCTGTCGGCTGCGGGCTTTCGCGTCATCGCGCCCGATCAGCGTGGCTATTCGACGGGCGCGCGTCCGGCGGAGGAAGATGCCTATCAGGTGGAGTTCATCGTCCAGGACGCCGTTGATCTGATGGACGCGGTTGGCGTCGCGGACTTCCATCTGGTGGGGCATGATTGGGGCGGGCAGATCGCTTGGTTGCTCGCTGCGGCTCATCCGGAGCGGATCCGCACGCTGAGCATCTTGTCGCGGCCGCATCCGGCGGCGTTTGCGCGGGCGTTGACGGAAGACCCCGAACAGCCGGAGCGTTCGCGTCACCACCGCTTTCTGAAGGACGCGGACGCCTATGACCGGATGCGGGTGGACGGACTTCGACCCCTCCGGGAAGCGTTGGAAACCCAATATGTGCCGCCGGAGATCGCAGCCGTTCACATCGCCAAGCTCGCTGAGCCGGGTGGGGTGGAAGGCGCGATCAACTGGTATCGTGCGAGCGGCTTCACGGGCGCGCAGACGCCGGCCATCAACCTGCCCACCCTCTATGTCTGGGGCACGCAAGATGCGACGGTCGGGCGCTATGCGGCGGAACTGACGGCGGACTATGTGACCGGTCCGTTCCGATTCGAGATCGTCGAGGGGGCGGGACATTTCATCGTCGATCAATGCCCCGACACCGTGTCGAACTTGCTCCTAGCCCATATAAGGCAGGGCGCTGACGGTCTCGCTTGACGGGGGCGCCCGTTCCTCGGATGTTTGACCCCACGGTTTGATGGTGCGATCCCTTCGTCGGAATGGAAGGACGCAGCCCCAGGCTTTGCTCGCGACGCTGGGCCGAGCACTGCGGATCAACCCCAAGGCGGTGGCAAAATAGTGTAAGCGGAGGAAGTGATGGGGGTCGCCTTCCGCCGCCATACGCGTGATCCGTAGACGGGATTGAAGACAGGAGCGTCTAAAAATGAATGGATCGTCACAAGAAACAGCGGCAGTCAGCATGTATAAGCAATATATTGCATGCCTTAATGCCCGTGCCTGGAACGAGCTTGGCGAATTCGTGGCTACCGATGTGGTCCACAATGAGCGCCCACTCGGGGTCTATGGCTACCGAGCCCTGCTTGAAGAGAATGTCCGAGATATCCCGGACCTTCATTTCAACGCCGACATCGTTGTGGCGAATGCCAGTCATATCGCCTCACGGCTTCGTTTCGACTGCACGCCTGTGCAAGAGTTTCTTGGCGTTCCAGTCAACGGACGGCGCGTCGTATTCCACGAACATGCTTTTTACACTTTGCGAGCTGGGAAGATCGCAGAAGTTTTCTCGGTCATCGATAAGACAGCAGTTGAAGCCCAGGGTGAGGCGCTAGCTATCGCACAGGCGGCGTTGGAGGCGGTAGGCCGTAGGCGACATGCCGAGCCAGTCGAAGCAGGCGCGCCATAGGCTGCGGCGATCCGAAAAGCCAAGATCGAAAGCGATATCGTCCAGATTGGCGTCGGTCGCGAGCAGGGTGCAGAGTTTCCGCATCCGGACCTCCCGTGAGAGTTCGCGAAAGCTCGTCCCTTCCTGCGTGAGCCGGCGCTGCAAGGTCGCCGCGCTCATCCCGAGCTTGCGCGCTGCGACCCGCTGGCTGGGGATTTCATCCTGCATCAGCACCCGCAATTCCTCAACAATCGAGTTGGATGCGTCCGAATGAATCGAGCGCGGTGAGCGCTGTGCGATTTCCATGAAGACGGAGGATTCGTGGAAGGAGAAGCTCTTGTAGCGACGCACTCCGAGCGGCATGTCGAGTATCTCCTTGGGATAGACCATGGAGACGCCCGTCCCGTGCCGCCAGCAACTGGTCGCGAGGCCGGTCAGTAGCGACTCGTCGCGATCGGCCAGCAGGCTCGACAGCCGCGTGCGGACCGGCTCGATCCATTGCCCCGTGCCCCAGACCAGGACGCAGTGAAACACGATCGCGATCAGCTCGGCATAGATTTCCCCGCGCTCGGACAGGTCGTTCATGGCATAGGTGATGTTAATCCCGTCGGAGCCATAGCCGACCGACACTGTCATACCAGAGGGTATGACCTGAACGAACTCGCAGAAGCGCTTCAGACCTTCCCCGACCGAGTCCATATGGTTCACTGCGGTGAAGATCACCGTCCAGCTGCCCTTCGGCAAGGGGCGGGGGGTGCAGCCATGGCCCTCGTCGTCATATTTATAGACGCCATCGACGCAGAGGTTCCAGAAGTCGACGCGGGAAATGCTCGTCGGCAACTGGCCCGCAGCGTCGCACAGTCCGGCTCCCACCATCAGCGCGCGCGCCCGTTCCGGCCCGAAAAATGTTTCGACATAATGTCTGGAAAGCTGTTCGGCACCGAAATTGCGCGCTGCGGTGGAGAACAGAATGGACCGGTTATCAGGCATCGCGCTGGGCCATGCCTGGGAACCGAACATCGATGGATAGCCGTTTGATTCCTGAACTCGGCAGAGGTTCGCTTTCATATCCAGCCTCTCTCATGTCGGCCCGTCGTTGCGAGGCCAGTCCTTGACATAATTTGTACTATAGGACAAAAAATGGTTCCAGGCAATGCCTGCCGCCTGTGGCTTTGGAGAGGATAGTTCCGCATTGGCCGTCGCCCGTCGCCTTTCGACCCTGCCGGACAAGCCAGTCGGGGCGCGTGAGCCGAAGCGCGCGCCGGCGCAGGCGCGGTCCGTCGAAACCCGCAAACGGATCATCGAAGGGGCGATCCTGGTGCTGGCGGAGCGCGGAATCGCGGGCATGACTCACCGGGAAATCGCCCGCACCGCAGGCGTTTCGCTTGCATCGACGACCTACCATTTCGCCAGCAAGTTTGACATATTGGCGGCCGCTTCCCAGGAAATGCTGGACCATGACACGCTGCTTCTTCCCAGCGATGATGCCGCCGGGTCGAGCGAGCGGGGAGGGGCGGGATGCCCGCGATCCTGGCTTATCGCCTTTCTTGCCAAGGTTGCCGGGGAGCAGCGTGTGCGTGGGGCGTGCTGGACCGAAATCATGCTCGACGCGCCGCGCCACCCCGAATCCCTCGCGCTGGCCCGCCGCTGGTTCGCCGCTGCGACCCAGGTCTGGAGCGAATGGGCAGCCGCCTCCGGGGATGGCGACAGCGATCTTGCCGCGCGATCTTATGGTGACATAACGGTCGGGCTTCTCCTTTTCGTGCTGGTTCTCCGCCCGACCGAAGAGGATTTGAAGGCGGTGTTCGATGGCGGCGAAGACCCTCTCGACCGGTGGGGCCATGGGCAGAAGGTTGTCCCCGCCAAACCCGCCCGACAGAGCGGCAAGTCGGCGGTGACGCGCGAAGCGATATTGCGGGCGACGCTGGACGAACTGGTTTCCAAGGGCCAGACGGCGATCGGGCTGAAAGCAATGGCGAGCAAGGCGGGGCTTTCCCCGTCTGCGGCTTTTTACCACTTTCCCACGACCGCCAGCCTGATCGAAACCGCCCAGCATCGCCTGTTTGAAAATGCGAAGGATCGCTATCGCATCGTCGCGTCGATGGAGCGTGGGGAAGAAAGCCTGGAAAGGCTGATCGATCGAACGAGCGTCATTTTCTTTCGCGAAGCGACGGAGTATGCGCTGGAAAGTCTCGCAATCTACCGGGTCTGGCTCGAAGCGAGCCGTCAGCCGTCGCTGCAATCCGCGATCTGGGCCGACATCGCGGATCAGCACAGCGCCTGGCGGCGTCTCTTGACGCCGATCTCGTCGTCGCTGCGCCCGCTCGATCCGCTGCTGTCCCAGGCCCTGTTCACCGGAAAGATGATCCGGCTGGTGGCGAGCGGATCGCGGACGGAGGATCTTGCGCATGTGCGCCGGGAATTCGCCCATGATCTGGCGATGATCTCCTCCGGCCGCTTCTGGTTGTAAGCCGATTGCCCTAAATGCGATTTCCGCCTTGCGGTAAATTGAGACATCGCGGGTGCGATCAACCATCATTCTCCCCCCAGCCGAAATCGATACAACGCGAATCGGCACAAAAAGACAAAATTGATGGAGGGGTTATCATGATGAAAGGCCATTACGTGCTTGCGCTGCTTTGCGGGGCCGCAGTCGTTCCGGCGGCCTGGGCGCAGACGTCCGACGCGCCCGCGCAGGGCGCTCAATCGTCCGGCTTGGGCCAGATAGAGGATATTGTGGTTACCGCATCCCGCCGCAGCGAGACGATCCTGAAAACGCCCATCGCGGTGTCTGCCTATTCCGGCGACAAGCTGCGCGCCGCCCAGACCGTGGCGCTCACCGATCTCGTCGGACCTAATCCGAACATCCAGATCGGCAACAGCTATAATTCGGCCAACGTCGCGATCCGTGGCATCGGCAACGGGTCGTCGATCAATGCGGGCTCCGACTCGGGCGTGTCCATCCAGGTGGACGGCGTCTACATGGCGCAGCCGCTGCTGACATTGTCGACCTTCCTCGACGTGGCGCGGGTGGAGGTTCTGCGTGGCCCGCAAGGCACGCTGTTCGGCCGCAATGCCACCGGTGGCGCCGTCAACATCATCCCCAACGAGCCGACGCGGGACGTGCATTATGGCTTCGACGTCACGGCGGGCATCGATCCCGGCCGGATCAACACGGCAGGCTATGTCAGCGGGCCGCTCAATGCGTCGGGCACCCTGACTGCCCGTCTTTCCGCCCAGCAGACATATAATCGCGGCTATACGAAGAATCTGGCGACCCAGCAGACCTACGCGCCCGGCTACTCGAACAATCTGGTCACCACCAACTCGCCTAGCCGGCTGGACGACGCGAACAATCAATCGGTTCGCGGCCAGATCAAGTGGGAGCCGTCCGATAGCTTCAACGCCCGGCTGCTGGTCGAGTACCAGCGCGATCACTCCGATGGCCCGGCGACCTTCCTCGAAGGCACGCCTGATCCAACCCAGCCCCTGCCAGCGATCCTGGTGGGGCAGTCGGTGGGGAGCGTCCGCAAGCGCGAAGTCAATAACAACGAAGCTGTGCGCCGGATCGAAGGCAAGAATGTCAACCTGACGCTGAACTGGGCGCTGGGGGGCGGCGACCTCAAGGCGGTCGGTTCCTATGCGGATACCAAGATCCACAACATCCAGGACGGCGATGGCACCGACGCGCTGCACACCTATTCCGACTTCAACAATAAGACCCACCAATATTATGGGGAACTGCTTTACTCGTCCGATGCGTCCAGGCCATTCACTTACATCGTCGGCACCAATTATTTCCACGAGAAGCTGAAGCAGGATATTTCGGTTCCGATCAGCCTGCTGCCGATGCCGGTCGATCTGGGCGCGAAGATCAACACGACCTCCTATGCCTTTTTCGGCCATGCCCAATATGCGCTGACGCCCGAGGCGAAAATCTTCGCCGGCGTGCGATACACGCACGACAAGAAGGTCGATCTGGACGATTATAACAGCTATGTCGGCATGCTGCCGCGGCAGAGCACGTCTTCCAGTCAGCTCACCTATGAAGTCGGCGCTTCCTATGCGTTTAGCAATACGCTCGACGCCTATCTGAAATATGCCACCGGGTATAAGGGCGGCGGCTTTTCGGCCGGCGGTCTGGCTCCCGCCTTCGATCCGGAAAAGAACACCAACCTTGAGGCGGGCTTGAAAGGCTGGTTCTTCGACCGGGGATTGCAGGCCAATATCGCCGCGTTCCACATGAAGTATGACAATCTTCAGGTGAACCAGATCAACGGCGCGTCCACGCAAGTGGTGAACGCCGCAAAGGCGACCATCTACGGCATCGAGGCGGAAACCGTCATACGTCCAGTCGAGGCGCTGCGGTTCGAGGTGTCGGGCGCCTATCTCCACGCGACCTTCGACCGTTTCCACACCGGCGATCCGGCGCGCCCCAATCTGGGGACGGTCGATCCGGACGGGACACGGCGGTTCGACCTCGACGGCAACACCCTGCCGCAGGCGCCCCGATACAGCGTCAGCGCCGGCGGCTATTATGAGATGCCGATCTCATCGGGGAAGGTCACGTTGGGCGCGCGCTACGACTGGAAGTCGCGGCTATATTTCAGCGAGTTCAACATCCCGGTTTCCTCGCAGGCTGCGGTGGGTAAGCTCAACCTGTCGCTCAACTATGAGAGCGACGACAAGCGGATCACGGCGAGCCTGTTTGCCAAGAATGTCACCAATGAACAGGTGAAGTCGAATGTGATCGTCGTGTCGGCGCTGATCGGATCGCTCGCGCTCAGCCAATATCAGCCGCCACGCCAGATCGGCGCGTCGTTCGGATATCATTTCTAGAAAGAAACGACAGCAAAGCGATGCCGACCGAACATCTGAGCGTGGCGCAGGCCCGAAGAGTCAAAGACCATATAGCGGGCCTGATCGCGCGCTCGGATGAGATGGACGATCTCGAAGTCGCGATGCGCTACGTCATGGACAATTATTGCCTGACAGGTGCGGAGCGCGAATTCGGGTGCTCTATGGTGCTGGTCGATCTCGGCACCTGTTCGGGCGAATGGTTCATGCCCCCGCAGGCGGAGCCGGGCCACCACATCGTCTATATCCATGGCGGCGGCTGGTTCGCCGGGTCGGTGGACACGCACCGCCATCTGATTGATCTCATCGCGCGAAGGACCGGGCGCGCGGTGTTCGCGCCGAACTACCGTCTGGCTCCTGAACATCCGTTTCCGGCGGGTCTTGAGGATGCCGGGCGCGCTTATGCCTACGCATCTGCCAACGGACCGGCCGGGCCGCTGGAGGCCGCCTACCTCGCTTTGATGGGCGATAGCGCGGGGGGCAACCTCTCCGCCGCGCTCGTGATCGACCTTGTGTCGCGCAACGCCCGGCTGCCCGATGCACTGGCCCTATTGTCAGGCGTGGTCGATTTCCGGCCGCCCGACAAGATGCCGCCGGGTTCCGACGACCCGACATGCGAGCCGACAACGCAGACCAAGATCGCTGAACTGTATCTTCAGGGCGTCACGACAGTGGACAATCCCCTCGTTTCGCCGGCCGCAGCCGCTTCGGACGTCCTTGAGCGATTTCCGCCGACGATCATCCAGGCGTCGTCCGACGAATATCTGCGCGATCAGGATGTCGCCTTCGCTGCCGCGCTCTGGCGGCTGGGGGTGACGGTACATCTGAGTATCTGGCCGCATTTGCCGCATGCCTTCCATCTCTTCCCGCAGGAACTGCCGGAAGCGGCGCGCGCGGTGGATGAAATTGCGGCGTTTCTGGCAGGTGTCGAGGCGGCCCCGGTCGATAAACTTGCAAGAGTGGGAGCGCACAATGACTAAATCCTGGCCGGCCATGTCGCTCAAGGAAGCAGAAGGGCAGCTCTGCGTTCCGGGCTCGCGCTTTGAAATCCGCAAGGAAGTCATCAACGGCCGCGAGTTGCGGACATGGGCGAGCCTGCCCGCCAATGTCGCCGAACTGGCGAAGCAAGTGCGGGCGACGCATGGCGCGCGTGAGTTTCTGGTCCTTAACGACGAGCGCGTCACTTATGAGGGCTGGTTCCGGGCGGTTGCGACACTGGCGGACCATCTCGTCCGCGAGGGTGTGAAGCAGGGGGATCGTGTTGCGATCGCTATGCGGAACCTGCCCGAATGGCCGGTGGCGCTGTTTGCGGCGACGGTGTGCGGGGCCATCGCCGTGCCGCTCAATGCATGGTGGACGGGCGAGGAACTCGCCTATGCGTTGGAGCAGTCCGGCTCCACTGTCCTTTTCTGCGATGGCGAGCGGTTCGAGCGCGTCATGAGCGGCAGTCCGATATCCGCCGATCGCTTGAAAATCATCGTTTCGCGGTCATCGCGTCCCGGCGTGGTTTTGCTCGAATCCATCATTGGGGCGGTCGTGGACTATGGCCGGTTGCCCGACCTGCCGTTGCCGGACGTCACGATGAAACCCGACGATCCGCTGACGATCTTCTATACCAGCGGCACTACTGGTCGTCCCAAGGGCGCGCTGGGCACGCACAGGAACATGCTTTCGGGCCTGGTGGCGATGGATTTCATCGGCCAGCGCGGCGCGTTGCGCCGCGGCGAGCCGATCAGCGACCTCACGCCATCGGTCACTTTGATGACCATCCCGCTATTCCATGTGACTGGCTGCGCCGCGCTGCTGATGTCCGCCTTCGCCTGCGGCGGCAAGGTCGTGCTGATGCACAAGTGGAACGCGGTCGAGGCGATGGGGCTGATCGAGCGGGAACGGATCACGTCGGCAGGCGGCGTCCCGACCATCGCGTGGCAGTTGATCGATTCCCCGGAGAGAAACCGGTTCGATCTCAGTTCGCTCAATTATGTGCCTTATGGCGGCGCGCCGGCCGCGCCGGACCTGCCCTTCCTGATCGAACGGGAATTGTCGGCCGTGCCCTATAATGGCTGGGGCATGACGGAAACGTCGGGCACGATCACCGGACACAGCGCGGAAGACTATCTGAACCGGCCCGACAGTTGCGGACCGCCGCTGCCGGTCGACGACCTGCGGGTCGTCAACGAGGCGGGCGAACCGCTCCCGGTCGGCGAGATTGGCGAATTATGCGTTCAAGGGCCGCAGATCGTGATGGGATATTGGCAGAATCCGCAAGCGACCCAAGCAACCTTCGGCGATGGCTGGCTGCGGACGGGCGATTTGGCCCGACTGGACGAGGAAGGCTTTTGCACCATCGTCGGCCGCAGCAAGGATGTCATCATCCGCGGCGGTGAGAATATCTATGCCGTCGAGGTCGAAAACGCGCTGTTCAGCCATCCCGCCGTGACGGACGCGGCGGTGGTAGCCCTGCCGCATGACAGGTTGGGCGAGGAACCCGGCGCGATGTGCCTGATTGCCGAGGGCCATTCGATCAGCGAAGACGAGCTGAAGCTCTGGCTGCGCGAGCGGCTGGCGGCGTTCAAAATCCCGGTGGTGATCCGCTTTCACCACGAACCTCTGCCGCGCAACGCCAATGGCAAGGTCATGAAAAATGACGTGCGGGCGCTGCTTCTCTCCGACGCGATGCAGGACTGACATCCTAGCGTGACATGATTTTATCTGAGGAATAGACGATGGATTTCGCCCTTACCCCCCGCCAGACTTCCTTTCGCGACCGCGTGCGCGCGTTCATCCAGACAAACGTCAAGCCGCGCCTGGCCGATTACGAAGCCGAAGTGGCAGCCGAACCGCGTTGGAAGGTGATTCAGGTCATCGAGGAATTGAAGCCGCTGGCGCGCGAGCAAGGCTTGTGGAACCTCTTCATGCCGCCGCATTCGGGCCAGGAGCATGTCGACAACAGCTTCGTGTTCGAGGGCGAGCAACTCACCAACCTCGAATATGCCCTCTGCGCCGAAGAGATGGGCCGGGTGTTCTGGGGTTCGGAAATCTTCAACTGCTCCGCGCCCGACACCGGCAATATGGAAGTGTTTCATCGCTACGGCACGCTGGAGCAGAAGGAACAATGGCTGCGCCCGCTGATGAACGGCGAGATTCGGTCCGCCTTCCTGATGACCGAACCCGATGTCGCCAGCTCGGACGCCACCAATATCCAGACGTCGATCCGTCGCGAGGGCGACGAATATGTCATCAACGGCCGCAAATGGTGGTCGACCGGCACCGGCGATCCGCGCTGCAAGGTGGCGGTGGTCATGGGCAAGACCGATCCCGACGCCGACAAATATCGCCAGCAGAGCATGATCCTGGTGCCGATGGAGGCGCCGGGCGTGACGATCAAGCGCATGCTGAACGTCTATGGCTATGACCATGCGCCGCACGGGCATGGCGAAGTGGTCCTGGACAATGTGCGCGTTCCGGCGAGCAACATGCTGCTGGGCGAGGGGCGCGGTTTCGAGATCGCGCAGGGACGGCTCGGGCCGGGACGCATCCACCACTGCATGCGCACCATCGGCGTCGCCGAGAACGCGCTGGAAGCGATGGCGAGCCGCCTGTTGTCGCGGCAGGCTTTCGGCAAGCCGATCGCGAGCCAGTCGGTGTGGGAGCAGCGCATCGCGCGCGCGCGCATCGACATCGAAATGACGCGGCTGCTCTGCCTCAAGGCGGCGGACATGATGGATCAGGCCGGCAACAAGAGCGCGCAAGTCGAGATCGCGATGCTGAAGGTTCAGGCCCCGATGATGGCGTGCCAGATCCTCGATGACGCCATTCAGGCGCATGGCGGCGCGGGCGTGTGCGACGATTTCGACCTCGCTTTCGACTGGGCCAATACCCGCACGCTGCGGCTGGCGGATGGGCCCGACGAGGTGCATGCGCGCGCCATCGCACGAGCGGAGTTCAAGAAATATCAGGATGTGGTGGGTGACACCCTGTCGAGCGGCGATGTCGGAGCGACGCGCTGATGCCGGGGCTTTCACCTTTCTTCGCCCGGAGCAGTTGGGATGACCGCGATGGCTGAGGCTGCGGTTGTCGATAACGGCTTCGACGTCGGCAGATTGACGGCGTGGATGGAGACGCATGTCCCCGATTTCGAAGCGCCGATCAGCCTGGACAAGTTCGCGGGCGGCCAGTCGAACCCGACCTTCGCGCTCGACACGGCGACGCGGCATTTTGTGCTGCGCCGCAAGCCTGCGGGCGCATTGCTGGCCTCCGCCCACGCCGTCGATCGCGAATATCGGCTGCTGAGCGCGCTCTATCCGGAAGGTTTTCCCGTGCCGCGTCCTATCGCCCTGTGCGAGGATGACGCGGTGATTGGATCGGCCTTTTACGTCATGGAGCGGATCAAGGGGCGGACGCTGTGGGACGGCGCGCTGCCCGACGAAACGCCGACGGGGCGCCGGGCAATCTATGTCGAGATGGTGGAAACGCTGGCGCGGCTGCACCGGTTCGATCCGGCGAAGGTCGGCCTCTCGGATTATGGCCGCCCCGGCAATTACTTCGGGCGGCAGGTCGCGCGCTGGAGCCGTCAATATCGCGACTCGCAGACCGAGGACGTGCCGGAAGTCGAAAAGCTGATGGAGTGGCTGGGCCGGACCGTGCCTGAGCAGTCGGCATCGACGATCATTCATGGCGACTATCGGCTGGACAACCTGATCTTCGATCCGTCCCAGCCGAAGGTGCTGGCGGTGATCGACTGGGAATTAAGCACGATCGGCGATCCGCTGGCGGATTTCAGCTATTTTGCGGCGCACTGGCTGATGCCGGCGGACGGCCTTGCGGCGCTGGGCAACGTCGATCTGGAGGCGGCGGGCATTCCCTCGCTGGACGAGATTACCGACCTCTACTGCGAAATGAGCGGACGGCCGCGCATCGCCAATCCGCACTGGTATTTCGCCTTCAACCTCTTCCGCATCGTCGGCATCGTGCAAGGCATCCGCAAACGCATCATCGACGGCACCGCTTCAAGCCTTGAGGCGGAAAAGGCCGCGGCCAAGCTCGTGCCGATGGCGCGGCTCGGCTGGGAACAGGCCCGGCTGGCCGGCGCCCTCGAACCATGAAGACTGGATAGAAATATGAACAAGCTCTTTGACCTCAGCGGCAAGGTCGCCATCGTTACCGGGTCGTCGCGTGGCATCGGCCGCGCTATCGCGGAGGCGCTGGCGGACGCCGGGGCCCAGGTGGTCATATCCAGCCGCAATCTCGATGCGTGCGAGGAGGCCGCCGCCGCGATAAACGCGCAAATGGGCGAAACGCGCGCCAACGCGATCGCGGCGGACATTTCGGTAAAGGACGATCTGCGGGCGCTGGTCGCGGAAACGGAAAGGCGGCTGGGGCCGGTGGACGTTCTGGTCTGCAACGCGGCGGTCAGCTCCCATTATGGGCCAACGCTCGAAATTCCGGACGAGGAATTCCACAAGATCATCAACGGCAACATCCTGTCCAACCAGTGGCTCGTCCAGCTCGTCGCGCCCGGCATGATCGAGCGGCAGGCCGGTTCGATCATCATCGTCGCATCGCTCGGCGCATATCTGGGTTCCGGTATGATCGGCACCTATCATGTGTCCAAGGCGGCCGACCTTCAGATGGTTCGCAACCTAGCCGTGGAACTGGGCAAGCACAGCATCAGGGTCAACGCCATCTCGCCCGGCATCACGAAGACGGATTTCGCAAAGCGGCTCTGGGAAGACCCGGCCGGGGTCGAGCAGGTCACGAAGCGCACGCCGCTCTGCCGCATCGGCGTGCCGGGCGAGATGGCGGGCGCGGCGGTCTATCTGGCAGCCGAAGCGAGCGCCTTCATGACAGGGCAGTCGCTGCTCATCGACGGTGGCATGGCGATCGGCCCGGCAAGGCTGTGATGCGGTCGGCTTCCAACACAGTCAGGAACGAAGCATGAGCAACCTGTTCGACCTCTCCGGCAAGACCGCCATCGTGACCGGATCGTCGCGCGGCATCGGCCGCGCCATCGCGGAGGCGCTGGCTGACGCGGGCGCCCGCGTCGTCATTTCCAGCCGCAAACAGGCGTCCTGCGATGAGGTCGCCGCTGCCATCAGCGCGCGTCATGGCGAGGCGCGCGCGACGGCCATCGAAGCCAGCATTTCCAACAAGTCGGCGTTGGAAGCATTGGTTAAGACCACTCAGGACCGGCTTGGCCCGATCGACATTCTGGTCTGCAACGCGGCGTCCAACCCCTATTATGGGCCAACGCTGGGCATCAACGACGACCAGTTCCGCAAGATCCTGGAAAACAACATCCTGTCGAACCACTGGCTGGCGCAACTGGTCGCGCCGTCCATGATCGAGCGCAAATCGGGATCGATCGTCATCGTTTCGTCGATCGGCGCCTATATCGGTTCGGACACGATCGGCACCTATCATCTGTCGAAAGCCGCTGACCTCGCCATGGTCCGCAATCTGGCCGTCGAATTCGGACCCCACAAGGTGCGGGTCAACGCCATCTCGCCCGGCGTGACGCGCACCGATTTCGCCAAGGCGCTGTGGGAAGATCCCGCCAAGGAGAAGGCGTTCAGCCAGCAGATCCCGCTGCGGCGTATCGGCGAGCCGGGAGAAATGGCGGGAGCGGCCCTGTTCCTGGCGTCCGATGCCTCTTCCTATGTGACCGGGCAAGCCATCGTCGTGGACGGCGGCATGACTATCGCTCCGGTGGCGTAAGAATGGCGCGCTTCACGGATAAGGTTGTGGCGATCACCGGCGCAGCCTCTGGCATAGGGGCGGCGACCACGCGCCTGTTCGCTCAAGAGGGCGCGCAGGTAATCGCGTTCGATACCAGCCCGACACTGGCGGAGAGCTTCGCCGGAAATGACGCCATCATCACCATGCAGGGCGACGCGGGCCGGGAGGAGGATGTGCTGGCGATGTTCGCGCTGGCGACGAGCCGTTTCGGCGGCATCGATATTGTCTGCGCCAATGCGGGGGTGACAGGCGGAGAGGCGGGGCTGTTCGACCAGAGCGTTGAAAGCTGGGAACAGGTGCTGCGTATCAACCTGATCGGTCCGTTTCTGGCTGTCCGGCATGGCGCGAGGACCATGCTGGATGGCGGCAGGACCGGCGCCATCGTCTGCACCGCCTCGGTCGCGGCACTGCGCGCGGGGGCGGGCGGCCCGGCCTATTCGGCGTCGAAGGCGGGTGTCGTGAACCTCGTCCAGATCGCGGCGCAGCAGCTTGCCGGATCGGGCATCCGCGTCAACGCGGTCTGCCCTGGCCTCATCGAAAGCGGCATGACTAGAGACCTCTACGACAAGGCGCGCGCCAAGGGTCGGGAAGGCTCCATCGGCAAGCTCAACCCGCTGCGGCGCGGGGGACGTCCTGCCGAAATCGCGCAGGCCATCGCTTTCCTTGCATCGGACGAGGCCAGCTACGTCAACGGGCATGCCCTCGTCGTCGATGCAGGACTTTCGACTTCTCACCCCTTCGCCCGGCCCAGCGCATTAGGCGAGACCATTTTTTGAGAGAGATAAGATGATCGAAACGCAACGCCACGGCACCGTCCTTACAATCCGGATCGGCAATCCACCCGTCAACGCCCTGTCTGAAGATGTGCGGCGCGGCATCTATCAGGCGATAGACGCCGCGCAGAGCGATGAGGGCGTGTCCTCCATCGTGATCCACGGGGCGGGGCGGATGTTCAGCGCGGGCGCGGACATCACCGAATTCGGCAAGCCGCTCGCCGAGCCGGGCCTTGCGGTGGTGATCGACGCCATCGAAGCCAGCGTCAAGCCGGTCGTGGCCGCTATCCATGGTTCCGCGCTCGGCGGCGGGCTGGAGGTTGCGCTGGGCGCGCATTATCGCGTCGCCACCGCGAGCGCGAAGCTCGGGCTGCCCGAGGTCGCGCTGGGCCTGTTGCCCGGCGCCGGCGGCACCCAGCGGCTGCCCCGCCTTGTCGGCATTCCCGCCGCGCTCGACATGATCGTGTCGGGCAGTCCGATTTCGGGCGCGAAGGCGCTGGACATCGGTCTGGTGGACAAGATCGTGCCGGAAGCGAGCCTGGTTGAAGACGCTATCGCCTACGCCGTCACGCTCAACGCGCCGCGTCCGACGGGCGCGCGCGCCGTTTCCTTCGAGGGCGATGAGTTCGACCGGTTCGCGGAGCAGAATGCGCGCAAGATCCAGGGGCTTGATGCGCCCCAAGCCTGCATCGAGGCGGTCCGGGCAGCAACCGCCCTGCCGCTGGCCGAGGGACAGGAAAAGGAACGCAGCCTTTTCCACACGCTCATGGACGGCGCGCAGTCGAAGGCATTGCGCCATGCCTTCTTCGCTGAGCGCGCCGCCGCCAAGATCGATGGCCTGCCCAAGGATGTCGCGCTGCGGTCCATCGAAAAGGTCGGCGTGATCGGCGCGGGCACCATGGGCGGCGGCATTTCGATGAATTTCCTGTCCGCCGGGATTCCGGTCACCATCGTCGAGATGGCGCAGGAAGCGCTCGAACGCGGCACCGGCCTGATGCGGAAAAATTATGAGGCCACCGCCGCCAAGGGACGGATGACCAGCGCGCAGGTCGAAGGCGCGCTGGGGCTGCTCACGCCGACGCTGGATTTCAACGCCTTGGCGGACTGCGACCTCATCATCGAGGCCGTTTACGAAAATATGGACGTGAAGAAGCAGATTTTCGCGCGGCTGGATGGCATCGCCAAGCCGGGCGCGATCCTCGCTTCCAACACATCCTACCTCTCGGTCGACGAGATTGCGGAGGCGACGAAGCGCCCGCAGGACGTGGTCGGCCTGCACTTCTTCTCGCCCGCCAATATCATGAAGCTGGTCGAGGTGGTTCGCGGCGACAAGACCGCGCCGGACGTGCTGGCGACTGGCATGGCGACCGCGCGCAAGATCGGCAAGGTGCCGGTCGTGTCGGGCGTCTGCTTCGGCTTCATTGGCAACCGGATGCTGGACCCCCGGCTGGAGGGCGCGATGGAGATGCTGCTGGAGGGCACGACGCCCGACCAGATCGACCGCGTCTCGGTCGCCTTCGGCATGCCGATGGGGCCGTTGCAGATGATCGACCTCGCCGGGGTCGACATCGGCTGGCACCGCGATCCCACCCGCATCGAAAGCCTGCGCGACGCGCTCAACGCCGTGGGCCGCTGGGGCCAGAAGGCGGGCGGCGGTTTCTACGATTATGACGAAAAGCGGCGTCCTCTTCCCTCCCCGGTCGCGACCGGAATCATCGACGATTACCGCGGGAAGGCTGGGGTGACGCCGCGTGCCATTTCCGACGAGGAAATCATGGTCCGAACCATGCACGTCATGGTCAATGAAGGGGCCAAGATCCTGAGCGAAGGGATCGCGCAGCGTGCGTCGGACATCGATGTCGTCTGGATCTACGGCTATGGCTGGCCGCGCCATACGGGTGGACCGATGTTCTGGGCGGAGCAGGTCGGCTTCGCCAAGATCGTCGCAGATCTGGAGCGCTATGCCGATCGGCTCGGCGATGACTTTTCGCTGTCTCCCCTTCTGGTTAAGGCGGCGCGCGATGGCCGGTCGCTTGACGAGGCCAGGGCCGGATGAGCGACATGCTGGCGCGTTTGCAGGCCGACAGGGGGGTCACACACCATTCGGATTGGTTGACGGTCGATCAGGCGATGATCGACCGGTTCGCCGATGCGACGATGGATTGGCAGCATATCCATGTCGATCCGGAGCGGGCGCGCGAGACCCGCTTCGGCGGCACAATCGCGCACGGCTTTCTGGTGCTGTCGCTGCTTTCCTACCTTGAGGAGAAGACCACCGCGGCGCGGCTGCCGGATATGAAGGTGGGCGTGAACTACGGCTTTGACCGTGTGCGCTTCGTGTCGCCGGTGAAGGTAGGCAGTCGCATCCGCTCGGTTTCGACGCTTAGGAACGTGAAAGAGAAGAACCCCGGCCATTTCGAGCAGACGCAGGACATCTGCGTGGAAGTCGAAGGGCAGGAAAAGCCCGCCGTCGTCGCGACGTGGGTAACCCAGTTTTTTGTGTGACCCTTCAGGGTCTGCCTAGGAGATTGAACATGCAGGACGCCGTTATCGTGTCAGCCGCGCGGACCCCCATTGGGCGCGCCTATCGCGGTGCGTTCAATGCGACGCCGTCGCCGACTCTCGCCGCGCACGCGATCCGGGCGGCGGTGGCCCGCGCCGGCATTGATCCGGCCGAAGTCGACGATGTGCTGCTGGGCGCATCGTTGCAGCAGGGCTATCAGTCCACAATCGGGCGGACGGCGGCGATGCGCGCCGGACTGCCGGTCACGGTAGCGGGCATGTCGCTCGACCGGCAATGCGCTTCGGGCCTGATGACGATCGCCACCGCAGCCAAGCAGATCATGGTCGACCGGATGAAGGTCATCGTCGCGGGCGGCGTCGAATCCATTTCTCTGGTGCAGACCGAGGAACTCAGGATCGACGAGGACCCCGAACTGGTGGCGATAGTGCCAGACATGTTCATGCCCATGCTGCAAACCGCCGAAACCGTCGCGCATCGCTATGGCATCGGGCGCGAGCGGCAGGACGCCTACGCGCTGCGGTCGCAGCAGTGCACGGCCGCCGCGCAGCAGAATGGCGCGTTCGACGACGAGATCGTGCCTGTCGAGGCAACCATGACGGTGCGCGACAAGGCCACCGGCGCGGTGTCGTCGCAGCTCGTCACGCTGACCAGGGATGAGGGTGCCCGTCCCGAAACCACCGCCGAAGGGCTGGCCGCGCTCAGGACAGTGGTGGACGGCGGCACCGTCACCGCGGGCAATGCGAGCCAGTTGTCCGACGGCGCGGCGGCTGTGGTCGTCATGGACGCGGGCCTCGCCGCCGAGCGCGGCTTGCACCCGCTGGGCCGCTATGTCGGCATGGCCGTGGCGGGCACCGAGCCGGACGAGATGGGCATCGGCCCCGTGTTCGCCATTCCCAAGCTGCTCCAGCGCTTCGGCCTCACCATAGACGACATCGGCCTTTGGGAACTCAACGAAGCCTTCGCCGTGCAGGTCATCTACTGTCAGGACAAGCTGGGCATTCCGGAAGACCGGCTCAATGTGAACGGCGGGGCGATCTCCATCGGCCATCCTTACGGCATGTCGGGCGCGCGTCTGGTCGCGCACGCCCTGATCGAGGGACGCCGGCGCGGCGCGCGCTATGTCGTGGTGACGATGTGCGTCGGGGGCGGCATGGGCGCTGCCGGCCTGTTCGAGGTTCTGTGATGAAAGCCCTGCTCTCCGTCGATCCGGGCGGGCCGGAATCGCTGGTCCTGTCGGATGTCCCTATTCCCGATCCGGGGCCGGGCCAGTTGCGCGTGCGCGTGCTGGCCTGCGGCATCAACTATCCCGACGTTCTGGTGATTGAGGACAAATATCAGTTCAAGCCGCAACGGCCCTTCGCGCCGGGTGTCGAGGTTTCGGGCATCGTCGACGCGGTGGGCGAGGGCGTGACGGGCTGGGAGCCGGGCGACAGCCTGATCGCGACGCTGGCGCAATCGAGCGGCGGGCTGGCCGAATATGCTGTGTTCGACGCGGCCGATGCGTTCAAGATTCCCGAAGGACAGGATCCCGTCGCGGCTGCGGGGCTGTTGCTCACCTATGCCACCACAATCCATGCGCTCGCTGATCGCGGCGACCTGGCCGCTGGCGAGACGCTGCTGGTGCTGGGTGCTGCGGGCGGCGTCGGGCTGGCGGCGATCGAGATCGGCAAGGTCATGGGCGCGCGCGTCGTGGCCGCCGTGTCCAGCGAGGAAAAGGCGCAGGTGGTTCTTGCCGCCGGGGCCGACGACGTCATGGTCTATGGCCGGGCGCCCTTCGACAAGGATCAGGCGCGCGCCCTCGGGCTGGCGTTCAAGGAACGGGTGGGGCCGGAGGGCGCCCATGTCATCTATGATCCTGTGGGTGGCGACTATGCCGAACCTGCGCTTCGCTGCATCGCGTGGGAAGGGCGCTATCTGGTCGTCGGCTTCCCGGCCGGGATACCCAAGATCCCGCTAAATCTGCCGCTGCTCAAATCCTGCGATGTTCGCGGCATCTTCTGGGGCGGCTTCGCCAAGCGCGCGCCGGACCATAACCGGCGCAACATCCTGCAACTGATCGACTGGTGGACGGCAGAGCGCATCACGCCCAAGATCGACCAGATTTTCCCTCTCGAACGGGGCGGCGAGGCCATCGCCCGTCTGGCAAGCCGGTCAGCGGTCGGCAAAGTCATCGTGACGATCGGCGCGTGATGAACGGCGAAGCGACCATTGGCATGTCTACGCCCCCATCGGTCGGGCTTTTGCCGGTCGCGTCCATCGTCCTCACGGGTCTGGCGAGCGCCGCCATCATCGTGGCGATGCCGGGCCTGCTCGCCGGCATGTCCACGAAACTCGGCCTGACGGACAGCCAGATCGCGCTCATCAACGCATCGGAAATGGGCGGCACGACCGCGACCACCCTTATCATCGCGGCATGGCTGAGCCGCCTCGACCGGCGCAAGGCGGCGTTCGTCGGGCTGGTTCTGATCGTTCTCGCCAATCTGGTTTCGGCATTCGCTTCGACATTCCTGTTACTCATTGGCGCCCGGTTCGTCGCGGGTCTGGCGGCGGGCGCGCTTCAGGGAATGCTGTCGGCCAGTATTGCAGCCACGCCGATACCGGACCGTATCTTCGCCATCTATCTGACGGCGAACCTGACGATGACCACCATCATGCTCGGCCTGCTGAGCCGCTTCAGCGCGGCATGGCACCCGGAATGGCTGTTCCTGTCCGTCGTCGCGCTGGCGGTGCTGGCGATCCTGCTGCTCCGGTGGTTGCCCTCGGAACCGGTCACGCTGCAGCCCCAGGGGACGGCGTGCACAAGGTCCAGCCGGGGGTATGGCCCGGCGGTGCTGCTGGGAACGTTCATTCTGCTGGTCGGCGTCGGTCTCACCTGGCCGCTAGTGGGCGTGCTGGGGCTGGATCGCAATATGTCGGGCGAAGCGGTTGCCAGCGCCCTGTCGCTCGCGACCATAGGCGGGATCGTCGCGAGCCTGATTGTATCCGGGATCGGCGATAAAGCGGGGCGGCGGCTGCCCATATCGGCTGGCGCGGCGGGCCTGTGCGTCGCTGTGCTGATCTTCATATTTGACAGGGGACAGACGATCTTCGCGGCGGCGGCCTTCATCTTCATGTTCTGCTGGGTGCTGATCTTGCCCTATTGCGCCGGGCTGGTCGCCACGATCGATCCCAGCGGCCGCCTGTCGGTCCTGTGGGTCACGATGCAGTTTGCCGGCCTCGCCACGGGGCCGATCATCGCCGCCGGCCTGCTGCTGTCATCGGCCGATCTGCCCTTTTACGGCTCGGTTGTCTGCTTCGGCATTGCCGCTGCCCTGACCCTACATGCCGAGCGCGGATCGCGGTCGGCCCCCAAAGCTCTGGAGACTTCTTCGTTATGACAAGCACATACCGGGCATGGACGCTCGTCAAGCGCGCCCAGGGCCTGCCCAGCCGCGACCTTTTCGCGTTGCGCGACTTTGACGATGCGCCGCTCGCCGAGGGCGAGGTGCGCGTGCGGAACGTCTGGCTGACGGTCGGGCCGGCCATGCGGGTGCGGATGTCGGCGGAGACGCGCGGCTATCTGGCGCCCTATGGGCTGGGCGAGCCCATTCCGGGCTGGGCGGTCGGCGAAGTGATCGAGTCGCGATCCGCTGATTTCAAACCCGGCGACCGGGCCATGCACCAGTTCGGGATGCGCGATTACGGGCAGGGACCGGCGACCGCCTTTGAAAAATTGCCTTCGTCCGGCGCGCCCGAACATTATCTCAACGCAATGGGGTCCACCGGCTTCGTGGCCTATTACGGGCTCTTTGAAATAGCGAAAGCCAAGGCCGGAGAGACGCTGTTCGTGTCGGCTGCGGCGGGCGCGGTCGGCAGCACGGCGGTGCAGATCGGCAAGGCCATCGGCCTCACGGTCATCGGTTCCGCCGGCGGCAGCGCCAAGGGCGAGCGGTTGAAAGAGATCGGCGCGGATGCCGTGATCGATTATAAAACTCCAGGCTCGCTGGAGGAAAAGCTGGCTGCGGTAGCGCCCCAGGGTATCGACATCTATCTCGACAATGTGGGGGGCGAGCATCTCGACGTGGCGCTCGCCAGCGCGAACCCGAATGCGCGGTTCGCGATCAGCGGGATGATCGGCAGCTACAATCAGGAGCGCGCATCCGACACGATGCACCACCTCAACCGCATCGTAACGCAGCGGATCCATATCCAGGGCTATCTGCCCTATTCCGATCGCGCGGACCTGCTGGGCGGGTTTCGCGCGCAGATGTCCGCCTGGATCGAGAACGGAACCGTTCGTCCGTGGCAGGAAATCCGCGACGGGCTGGAGAGCGTCCCCCAAGCGGTTGAGGAACTTTTCACCGGCGGTTTCTCGGGGAAGCCGCTCATTCGTCTCAACACCGAAGGCGCGCGGCCTTGACCGGCGCGGCCCCTTCGCCCTCCGCAGGCAGCGGAGCCAGCCATCGAAAGGATGACTTCATGACAGCCCCTCTCATTTCGCTTTCCGGGCGTGTCGCTCTGGTGACCGGCGCGGGTCAGGGTCTTGGGCGCGCCCATGCCCTTGCGCTGGCGCGGCACGGCGCCATGGTCGCGGTGAACGATCTGTCGCAGAAAGACGCCGAGGCGGTCGCGCAGGAGATTATCGCCGCTGGCGGACAGGCCACGGCCTGTGCGGCCAATGTCGCCGATCCCGCAAGCGTGACCGCGATGATCGACGGAATCGTGGCGCAGTGGGGACGGGTGGACATCCTCGTCAACAATGCCGGCATCTTACGCGACCGCACCTTCGCCAAGTCGACCATCGAGGATTTCCGAACGGTGATCGACGTCAACCTGATGGGATCGGTCCACTGCACGCACGCCGTCTGGAACCTGATGCGTGAGCAGGGCTATGGCCGAATCGTGTTCACCACATCCTCGTCGGGACTCTATGGCAATTTCGGGCAGGCGAATTACAGCGCGGCCAAGATGGCGCTGGTCGGCCTGATGCAGACGCTGGCGATCGAAGGAGAGCGATACGGCATCCATGTCAATTGCCTCGCCCCCAGCGCGGCAACCGGTATGACCAGCGGCCTCTATGATAGTGGCGACCTTGCCCGGCTGGGCAGCGATATGGTCGCTCCCGCAGTCGTGGCGCTTTCAGCCGACGAAGCGCCGAGCCGGGCCATCGTTCTAGCGGGAGCGGGGCGCTTCGCGCGGGCGCATGTCACTATGACCAGCGGCGCTTATCTGATCGGGGAAGAGGATATGGCGGCGGCGATTTTGTCGCAGATGGACAGGATCGGCGACCGGGCGGGCGAGCATGTGCCGGCGTCGGGACCGGAGCAGCATCGCAGGGAAGTCGCGGGGCTGCAAGAACTCGTGCGGTAATTCCGTTGCCGGACATGAGGGGATATGGGGAGAGGTTTCTGAAGCTCTAAAGGGTTCTCGATCTGTGCGATCACCGGGGGCTACTGGCCGGGCATATGCTAGCGCAGATGGGCGCGGACGTGGTGCAGGTGGAGTCCGAAGGGGGGAACCCCGCCCGGCGGCTCGCGCCCTTCGCACCCGACTGGGCCGAAGGCGAGGAGTCCTTGTTCTGGGCCACCTATGCGGCGGGCAAGCACTCCATCGTCGCCGATCCCGGTGGAGACAAGGCGTTGTGGGATCGTCTGCTGCAATCGGTGGATATATTGATCGAATCCCGCACTCCTGCGGAAGGGCGGCCAGCCTAGCTCGATCCGACCGCGCCCGCACGGGCCGAGGGCAGCATGTCGATCTCGCGGTCGTGCAGACGCTGCCTCAGTGCACGCTGGGGGCGGTGCTCGCCGAAGGGGTGGGGCATGCCGATTTCGTACCGCGCAGGAAGGCGGGGGACGAGCATGTCGTGGACTTCAGCGGCGGCGGGTCGATCACGCGCAAGTCCAAATGGACGGTGTCGGACGGTCTGGCGGAGATGCACCTGGGCATCGGGCCAGCCGCCGGTCCGGCGTCCAACAAGCTGATGACATGGATGCGCGACGAGGGCTGGTTCCATCCCCTATTCGGCAACTGGGACTGGAGCAGGCTTCATGAGAAGATCATAGCCGGGGAGGTGAGCGGAGCCGATCTCGATGCGGTTCGGGCCTGGGTGCAATCCATTCTCGCTACGCGGCACAAGGATGAGCTTGTCGGCGTCGCGATCGAGCGCGGGGTCCGCATCGCGCCTATCCTGACGGTGGCCGATCTGGCCGAGAGCGCCCAATTTGGAGCGCGAGACTTCATCGAGACCTTTGGTCCTTTCGGTCCTTACAAGATGCCGGGGGCTTTTGCCCGTGACTGTCCTGAAGGATTTGTGTGGCCTCGTCCCGCCCCCCCGGCTGGGCGAGCATGACATGGAAGTCCGGAACGAGTGGCTCGCGGGGAGGCGGTCGCCGCCTTCTCCCGCTTAGGTTAGAGACGCGATCGGGCGACCGCTGGGGGAGCTCCGCCTTATGGCCGGGACAATGATCGCGTGCTGCGCGGGATATTGGGCTATGGCGAGGATCGACTGGGCGCTCTGGCGGCGGCCGACGCTTTGGTTTGAACAAGGGAGAGGCCGTGATTCAACTCTATCATTGTGATGGCGCGCGTTCGTTTCGCGCGCTGTGGATGCTGGAAGAGCTGAGCGCAGCCTACAGGTTGCACATGCTGCCATTCCCGCCCCGGTTTCGCGCGCCCGATTATCTGGAGATCAACCCGCTGGGGACCTTCCGTTCCTAATCGTTGATGGGGCGGCGATGAGCGAATCCTCCGCCATCACGCAATATTTGGCGGACACGCATCCTGAAGCCGGGCTGTCGGTCGCACCATCCGACCCTGCCTATGCCGACTATCCCAACATCCTGCACATTGGGGAGGCGACGCTCACCGTTCCGCAGACGCAATATTTTCGATATACGATGCTGGAGCCGTCGGAGCGCCGCAATGCCCAAGTGGCGGAGGATTATCGGCGCTGGGTCCTAAAGCGTCTCGAAGCTGCGATGGGCATGATGCACGGGCGGGACCATGCGTGCGGCGGTCGTTCTACCGCAGCCGATATCTCGGTGGGTTATGCCATCAAGTTCGCGGAGGCGCTGGGCCTTGGCGATGATCTCCCTCCGGCCGCGGTGGAGTATTTCCGCAGGCTCGAAGCCCGCCCAGCCTATCAGCGAGTGATGGCGGTCGAGCGGGAGAATGCAGTGGAATGACGCCGCCAGGCGCGTGCCTCTGCCCGAATTGCGACCATAAAATTGCGCGATTGAGTCATGGCGGGGTAGCGCAGGCTAGATTATCACCGCTCACCAGTTTTCAGGAAATCCTCATGCAGACACGCATCACTGAGTTGTTCGGCATCCAATATCCCATCGTTCAGGGGGGCATGCATTTTGTCGGCAAGGCTGAACTGGCGGCGGCTGTCTCGGAGGCTGGTGGCCTTGGCATATTGACCGCATTGACCCAGCGGACGCCTGCGGATCTGGCGGCGGAAATCGACAAGTGCCGCGCCATGACCGACAAGCCGTTCGGCGTTAACCTCACCTTCCTGCCGGTCGTGAACGCGCCCGACTACCTGGGCTATGTGAAGGTGATCTGCGAGAAGGGCATCCCGGTCGTCGAAACTGCGGGGAACAACCCCATCGAGCATCTGCCCGCGCTCAAGGCGGCGGGTGTCAAGATCATCCACAAATGCACCTCGATCCGCCATGCGCTGAAGGCGCAGGACATCGGGTGCGATGCCGTCAGCGTCGATGGTTTCGAGTGTGGCGGGCATCCCGGTGAGGATGACGTGCCGGGCCTCATTTTGTTGCCGCTGGCAGCGAAGGCGCTTTCGGTTCCCTTCATCGCGTCGGGCGGGATGGCGGACGGCAAGTCGCTCGTCGCCGTGCTCGCGTTGGGCGCTGAAGGGATGAACCTGGGCACGCGCTTCGTGGCGACGCAGGAAGCGCCGGTGCACGATCGCGTCAAGCAAGCCATCGTCCAGGCCGGGGAGCGTGACACGCGCCTCATCATGCGCCCGCTCAGGAACACCGAGCGGGTGCTGCGGAACCCTGCCGTGGATCAGGTGATCGAGAAGGAACGGGCGCTGGGTCACAGCATCCGGTTCGAGGATATCGCCGAGCAGGTGGCGGGTGTCTATTACCGCATCATGGTCGATGGCGAGGTCGATGCGGGAGCCTGGAGTTGCGGCATGGTCGCAGGGCTGATCGACGATATCCCGACGGTGAAGCAGCTCATCGACCGTATCGTGGACGAGGCGAAATCGATCGTGGCGGAACGGCTGGCGGCGGTCTTCTGACGCTATCGGGGGCGCCGTTCAGCGTGCCCCAGGAATGACCGGCAGCAGGATGCGGGATGGGTACGTTTCGTCATGAAGCACCTGCTGATGCGCGATTTTCGCCTCGGCCAGGGTGCCGCCCCATTCGTCCCAGATGTTGAGGTTGCGCGCCCAGCGAGGGAAGCAGCTGCTGGTGACATCAAGCTGCAAACGATGCCCCGCCTTGAACAGATTGCTGGTCGGCAGGAGCTCTATACGCAGAAGATAGGGCTTGCCGGGTTCCAGCGGCGTCGCCGGACGAGTGGGGTTGTCGGGATTGTCGCGATAGCGGGCGCGGATGATGCCGTCGGTGATGAGGCGTGCCGTGCCGTCCGGATGCACGTCCACCAGTCGAGCGACGAAATCGGTGTCGACCACATCGGTCTTCACCCACAGCTCGACAAAGGGCGTACCGGTGACTTCGATGTCCTCATCCAGAATATCGGATGTATAGACGAGTATGTCATCGCGCTTCTCGATCACATTCTGGTCGCTGCCGCCCGGAACGCAGCTTACGCCGAACACCGCGCCGCCGCGCGTGGGCACGGGATTTGCCGGGTCGTAGATGAAGGCGTCGGGTGGTCCGCCGCTGCCCTGTTGCGGTAACAGGACGCCATCGCCCTCGCTCGTATTGGCCTGGCCGCCGCTCGACAGATACCAGGGCGTGACGACGGTGCGCGCTATCGGCCATTCTTGTTCGTCGCGCCACCTATTCGCGCCCATGATCCAGATCTTGACCGGCGCTTCCGTGTTCCCCACTACGTTCAGCTCGGAAAAATAACGGGCGGCGAGACCCATATGGCCGAAGGGATTGAGCGCCTGGATCGCGGCGGAGCCGGGCGAGATCTGTTCCCCGGTCATCTTGCTTTGGGGATGATGCGCCCATGGGCCGACGATCAAGCGGCTTTTCTGTCGCGCCGATTCGCTGCCGCCTTTGGAGCATAGGCCGACGAACTGGTCGATCGATCCCCGGATGAAGATGTCATACCAACCCGCTACGATCAGCGCGGGCACGCTGATGTTCTCATATTCGTTCGACCGGACGCTGGCCTTCATTGATGGATCGTTCGCGCCATTTTTGAGCAGATCGAAAAGCTGAGCGCCCTGAATGCTGTTCGCTACAGGCGTGAACCGGTCGAGCGGGAGATGGTCATAGCCGTCCCGCGCCAGCGCTTCGAGCCACGCGGCAGCGCGCGTGACGGCTTCGGCCTTGGCCTCGGGAGAGTCCCAGTCGCGGCGCATCAATGCTTCCACGCCGAGCATTGTCCACCAGTAACCGTTCAGCTCCAGCTCGAAGACGCCGCTACAATAGATGAAGGAGCGGTTGAAATGGCCCACCGGCACGATCGGGTTGATAGCCTGAAGTGCGGGAGGCTGTTGAGCTGCTGCCGCCCATTGAACGAAACCCAGATAAGATGGCCCGCTCATATAGACTTTGCCGTTGGCGTAGGGGAGGGCAGCGGCCCATTCGACGGCTTCCGCGCCATCCCGTCCCTCATCGACCCATGGCTGGAAATCATCCTTACCGTCTGATGTCCCGCGACCGCGCACATCCTGGATGATGGTGACATAGCCGTGCCGCGCGCCGTGCGTCAGGTCGGTCGTGAAGCCCGGCGCGACCGCCTTGCCATAGGGCGTGCGGGCGAGAATAACCGGCCATCGACCTTCGCCGGCCGGCCGCGCTACGTCGGCGCGGAGCACCGTTCCGTCACTCAGCGTGCATGGAACGTCATAATGGATCACCACGTCCTTCGGAGCGGCAGCCGGATCAAAGGACGACATGGTTGCAGACACTCCAGAAGCTTTGCATTTTTTTGGCAAATCCGGCCGGCAAAGTCCGCTTCGCCGGCCGGAATCTCCTGTTCATATTCCAGTCGAGCCCGTCGGGTCGACTAGAAATGATAGCCCACCGACATGCCCACCTGGCGTCCCGGCTGATATTGGCCAAGCGCAAGCGAACCGATGATGGAAGACACGACGATGACGTTGCCCTTCACCTGCTCGTTGGTGACATTCTTGACGAAGAGACTGCCCGTCAGACGTCCATTGTCGCTCTCATAGTTCAGGAACAGGTTGAGCTTGCCCACCGATTTCTGTGCTGAAATGGGCAGGTTGAACTCAGTGAAATAGACGCGCGATTTCCAGTCGTAGCGGGCGCCGAGCGTGACCTTCCCCGTTGAGGTCGGAATATCATAATAGCCGCCCAGGCTGTTCGTATATTTGGGCGATTGCGGCAGGGCATTGCCCGACAGGTCGATCGAACATGGAACAGAGCCTACGCCCGTGCCCGGATCGCACGTCGTAGGCCGCGACGAGTCGGCTGTCTGGAACTGGTCGAACGACGCATTCAGATAGGCGGCTGACCAGTCGATGCGGAAGACATCGGCCAGGCGCAGGGACGTTTCCAGTTCGACACCATAGACCGTGGCCTTGGCCGCATTGGTGACGGAGGAGGAGACGCCGACGATCTGGTTCACCTGTAAGTCGTCATATTTCATGTAGAATGCGGCAATATTGGCTTGCAGGGTGCGGTTGAAGAAATTGCCCTTCAGTCCCGCTTCGTAGTTCGCGTTGGTTTCCGGACGGAAGGATGGCGCCAACGTGCCCGCCGAATAGCCGCCACCCTTGAAGCCAGTCGAATATTTGAGATAGCCGTCAAGCGTGGGGTTGAACGCATAGGACGCGCCCAGTTCGTATGTCAGCCGATCCCATTTCGATGTGGACGACTGAAGCGTGCCGCCATTGATGAAGTTGTTATACTGAACGACCGACTTCTTGTCGCGGGTGTAGCGCAGACCGGCGAACAGCTTGAAATCAGGCGTGAACGCATATTGGGCCCGCCCGAACGCGGCATAGGATGTGGTGATGAGCGGAACCGCGCCGCCGAACACGGTGATGTCGTAGAGCGTGACGCCGCCGCCCAGAGGCGCTTCGGCGATCGGCACCTCGATCGCCTGTTCGAGGCGCTCGCGGAAATAGTTGACGCCCAGCAGATAAGTGAACGGCTTGGCGTTGTCGGAGGTATAGATAAGCTCGTTATATGTCTGGCGCGCCGTGTTCTTGAAGGATGCATTGGTATCCTCCGCCGCTGTGCCGTCGCCGTCCGAGACGTTCAGCAGCTTGGAGTCGGCGTAGGACAGCAGCGCCTTCAGGTTCCCGCCGCCAAGCGCCCAATTGAGGGTCAGGTTGGCGTTGAAAGCGTGAACCTTGCGATAATTGATGTTGGCGAACACTTCGCGATCGCCGACATCGCCGCGCGATTGCCCGACCAGGATTGCCGGCAGAGGAATGGTCGGATCGGGCGTTCCCTCCAGGAAGCTCGCTGGCCCGTTGGAATCGTCATTGGCATATTCCAGCAAAACTCGCGCATTGAACGAGTCCGACGGCTCCCATTTGATCTGGCCGCGAATGGACTGGTTCTTCGCATCGTCGAGGCGGTTGGGGCCATTGGGGAGGAGATTGCGCGTAAAGCCGCGATTATATGTCTGCTGCGCCGCGATGCGGCCGCTGAGCGTTCCCGATTCGTTGAGCGCGCCGTTGATGAAGCCGGAAAGCTGGAATAGGGCGGGATCGACGCCTGCTGTCAGGTCGAAGCCATAATGGGTCTCTGCCGTCGGCTCGTTCGGAACCACGTTGATGACGCCGCCGGTGGCGTTGCGCCCGAACAGGGTGCCCTGCGGCCCGCGGAGGATTTCCACGCGCGCGAGATCGAGGAAAGTGGCAAGGGTCAGCGATGGCTGGCCGATATAGACTCCGTCGGAATGGATGGCGACGCCGGAGTCCTGGCCTGCGTTGATCTGCTGGTTGCCAATGCCGCGAATTGTGATGTTCGACGAATTATAGCTATTGCCGATCTGAATGTTCGGGCTTGGCCCGACGAGATCGTTGAGGCTCTTCGTCTGGGCGGCCTCGAGCTTCTGTCCGGCATAGGCGGACACGGCGATGGGCGTTTTCCGGACCGTGTCGCTCCGGCGGGACGCGGTGACGATGATTTCGCCGAGACTTTGCGAAGACAGATCCTGCGCGGGCCTCGCTGTCGTGGCCGCCGGTTCGCTGGCTGGCTGCGCGGGTGACATGTCGGCCTGAGCCAGCGCGGCGTGCGACACGCATGACCCGCAGATGGCAATGAGCAATCGGTAGCGCAATTTCCCCTCCTTTTATTGTTGCTGCCACCTTTTAGAGGGGCTCCATATAGGCTTGGAATGATGGATGCCCACAAAGTGGAGGTGTTAATTTCTTGCATTCGACGGACTGCGATACAGCATTCCTCAGCGTTCGCCCGGGTCGCGTCTGAGGGGTGGTGTAGGAACCGTCGATCCATGGCAGGACCGGATTTGGTCAAGCGTCTGTGTTGGTGATGCTGTGATCTTGACGACCCTATTGCGGCACAGGCGGCATTCGGATGGCGAAGGTCGTGGCGGACGCGATCGTACGCCACGGTAAGCGACCTTTTGATCAGGCGTGGATGGACCGAACTTTCAGTAATTTCTGGGCATCATCCGGCGTATTCGCGACCCGGCTTAGCAACGCGTTGCCCTCTCCTCCAGCTGCCGCCGTGAATGTTCTGCGTGCAACCGCCAACAATCCGGCCGTTGGGGACGCTTTTATGCAATCCGCGTGGGTTCTTTCCGTGGCTCGAGAATGACCGCAATGGTGTATCGACATGATGTTAGCAGAAGCTTGGCGAGGTTCATTGCGCGGATGCGTGATCGGGTCGCGGACGAGATCTGCGTCGCGCGCATCGAGCATTACCTGGGAGGGAACGCGCAAGCGGACGTCGAGCGTCATATTGGCGAGCGGGGAGAGGGGGATGTGGGGATCGAAAAGGCGGTCGCACAGATGGAGCCACTCACACGTGCCATTCTGATCCTGGTGGTGGGACGCAAGATGAGTGTGTCAGAGGTGGCCCGGCGTTTCCGTATGAGTGAAGACCGTGTATGTCGCCACTTCAGGCTTGCCACCGAGATGGTGCATCGGCACCGTCGAGGTGGAAGGAGCGTCTGAAAAGTCGGTGGCTTGGTCAATCTTTATCTCAGGCCTTCACTTGTTCGGCTTCAAGAGACGATCTGCCTTACGACAAGGGCTGGGACATTTTGCCCGGTCAGCTCTGGAGCAACGCAAGGTGGATGACGGACCTTTAGTGCGCGAGCCGCCATGTCCGCTTTGCGTCCCTGTCCCAGTCATTGAAGCTTTGCCGTCGATCGCCTGAAAGCCGACGTCCACTGAGGCCGAGGGAGCCGACAGTCTTTGATTTCGGAGCAACCTTCTCCGGCCGGTCTTGACGACCGTCAAGGCGACGCACCCTGCCGGCTGCAACCATCGATCAGGTTGACGGAATGCGGAAGGAAGCAAATATGGCCCGCAATGTGATCGGAATCGACCTTGGCACCACCAACAGCTGCGTGGCGGTGCTCGAAAGCGGCAAGGCCAAGGTCATCGAAAATGCCGAAGGTGGTCGCACGACCCCCTCGGTGGTCGCCTTTACCGCAGATGGAGAAATCCTCGTCGGGCAGCCCGCGAAGCGCCAGGCCGTGACCAATCCGGAAAATACGGTCTACGCGATCAAGCGGCTGATCGGCCGGCGCTATGACGATCCGGTCGTCGCCAAGGATAAGGAGCTCGTTCCTTACAAGATCGTCAAGGGCAAGAATGGCGACGCCTGGGTGGAGGCGCGCGGAAAGGCCTATTCGCCGGCGCAGATCTCCGCGTTCGTGCTCACCAAGATGAAGGAGACGGCTGAAGCCTATCTGGGCGAAAGCGTGAGCGAGGCGGTCATCACCGTACCCGCCTATTTCAACGACGGCCAACGACAGGCGACCAAGGACGCGGGCCGTATCGCCGGACTGGACGTGCTGCGCATCATCAACGAACCGACTGCCGCGGCGCTTGCCTACGGGCTGGAAAAGAAGGAGGAGGGCCAGGTCACCGTGTTCGACCTTGGCGGCGGCACGTTCGACGTCTCCATCCTCGAGATCGGCGACGACGTCTTCGAAGTGAAGTCAACGAACGGCGACACGTTCCTGGGTGGCGAGGATTTCGACAAGCGGATCGTCGACTGGCTGGCGGACGAGTTCAAAAAGAGCGACGGCATCGATCTGCGCAAGGACCGCCTGGCGCTCCAGCGCCTGCGCGAGGCCGCCGAAAAGGCGAAGGTCGAGCTGTCCTCGACGATGGAAACCAGCATCAATCTGCCCTTCATCACCGCCGATCAGAACGGGCCGAAGCATCTGGATATCCGGCTGCGCCGCGCCCAGCTCGAAAATCTGGTCGATGATCTGGTCAAACGAACCGAGCCGCCCTGCCGTGCAGCGCTCGACGATGCGGGGCTCAAGCCCGAGGACATCGAGGAAGTGGTGCTGGTCGGCGGCATGACCCGCATGCCCAGGGTCCAGGACAATGTGAAGGCGATCTTCGGCCGCGAACCGAGCAAGGGCGTCAACCCGGACGAGGTCGTCGCCTTGGGCGCGGCGATCCAGGCCGGCGTGCTTCAGGGCGATGTCGGCGATGTCCTGCTTCTCGACGTGACGCCGCTCTCGCTCGGCATCGAGACGCTGGGCGGAGTCATGACCCGGATGATCGATCGCAACACGACGATCCCGGCCAAGCGGAGCGAGACCTACAGCACCGCCGAGGACAATCAGCAGGCAGTGACGATCCGGGTCTTTCAGGGCGAGCGCGAAATGGCGGCGGACAACAAGCTGCTCGGCCAATTCGACCTCGTCGGCATTCCGCCCGCCCCGCGCGGCGAGCCGCAGATCGAGGTGACATTCGATATCGACGCCAACGGCATCGTCAACGTCAGCGCCAGGGATAAGGGCACTGGCAAGGAGCAGCAGATCCGCATCCAGGCGTCGGGCGGTCTCAGCCAGGCCGATATCGACCGCATGGTCAAGGAAGCCGAGGCGCACGCGCAGGAGGATCGCAAGCGGCGCGCGCTCATCGAAGCCCGCAACCGCGCCGATTCGGTGATCGCTGCCGCCGAGCGCGCACTTGCCGAAGGAAAGGGCGCCGGTCCCGCCCGCGCCGCGGTCGAAAAGGCGATCGCCGAGGCAAGATCGGCGCTCGGCGGCGAATCGGTTGCCGAGATCGAGGGCAAGGCCGCAACCCTCGCCCAACTGGCCACGGCTCTGGACCAGCCGTCCGGCGATGGCGGCAGCGGAGGCGAGGCCCACGCCGACGATGGCGTCGTCGATGCCGAGTTCGAAGAGGTCGATGGCGCCCCGAAGGGCGGTCGCTGAGCCGACCCCTCCCGTCCTTCCTTCTGTGTCGCCGCCCCGAAGACCGATTGGGCTCCGCAAAGCTGCGGAGCCCATTTTTTCTCACAAGAGGCAGCGCGGCCTGATGATCGTCAACGCGGCACGATCGTCCCGCCACCTAGACTGCGGGCTCCATCAACGGGAGACTTGCCATGAAGACCGACAGTGACATCAAGCGGGACGTCGAAGCCGAACTCCGCTGGGACCCGGACATAGACGCAACCGATATAAGCGTGGCCGTCAAGGACGGCGTCGTGACCCTGACCGGCTTCGTGCGCAGCTACAGCCAGAAATATGAGGCCGAGCGCGGCGTCAAGAAGATCGCGGGCGTCCGCGGAGTCGCCAACGACATCGAGGTCAAGCTTCCGAGCCTGAACGAACGGGCCGATCCCGACATCGCCCGCGACGCCGTCGCCGCGATCAGGCGCGAACTGCCCTATTCGGGCGAGCATATCCAGGCGGTCGTCAGGAACGGCTGGCTGTCGCTGGAGGGCGAGGTCGAATGGAAATTCCAGAGCGAGCGCGCTGAAGAGGCCGTGCGCCGGATCAAAGGCCTCAAAGGCGTCACCAATCTGATCACGCTCAAGCCGCGTGCTACCCCTAGCGAGGTCAAACAGCGGATTGAGGAGGCCCTCAAGCGGTCCGCTGAAGTCGATGCGCAGAAGATCAGTGTGGAAACCGTCGGCGGTGAGGTGACGCTGCGTGGGACCGTGCGCTCCTGGGCGGAGCGGCAGGAAGCCGAGCGTGCCGCCTGGCGGGCACCAGGCGTGGTGCGGGTCGAAAACAAGATTGTCGTTACGGCATAGCAGCCGAAGTCGGCAACATCGTCCATTGGAAAGGAGGCCATCATGATGACCCTCTATGAGCGGCTGCTCGATCCCGATACGGGGACGGCGCGGATCGCCAGCCTGTGGTGGGCGATGGCGCTGCGCGGTGCCGGCGCGATCATATTCGTGCGCATCCTCGGCACGCAATGATCCTCTCGGCGGAATGGGTGAACGCGGCGGGCACGGCAATGGCCGGCCTCGCCGCATTCATCGCGGGATGGGCTGCGATCCGGGGGGTCGATGCCTGGCGCGCCGAGACCGTAGGGCGGCGTAAGGCGGAGCTTGCGGAAGAAGCGCTCGCCCAATTCTACCATGCCCGCGACGTGCTCATTTGGGCGCGGGTTCCTGATCGACCGCGCGATCTCGCGCCACAGAGCGACGATCGCGACCGGCGCCATCATGCTCATGCCTCACCGATCGAACGCCTCACCCAGGAGAGTGCGCTTTTCTCGGAGCTCCAGGCCAGCCGCTATCGATTCATGGCTTATTTCGGAGAGGATTCCGCTCGTCCTTTCGAACAAATGCGCGCGATCCATGGTGAAGTGATGTCTTCCGCCCAGTCGCTGATCCGCGATCCTGATGAACTCGCCCCCGATGCCGAACGGGATCGCTGGGAGGATGCGATCGGCTGGGTAGAGGAAAAGGACGACATGCTCGCACACCGCCTGGCGGATACCATATCGGAAGTGGAGCATGTCTGCCGTCCCCTGATTGCCGACCATAAGCGCCGTATCGGTGCGGCAAATGCATAGCGGTCCCGCAGCGGCTCACGCGTCCGGCGCAGGCAAACCCCTCGGGTCGTCAAAGCCATCCCTACCGTTCAGCGTCAACATCCGATCGGTCACGGCTTGAGCAGCAAGACATTTGTACAGCAATAGGAAGCCCTGCATAATCGCCAGATAGTCCTTGTACCGAGACGAAAAGCTGTGTGCCATCTGCAACAGACACGGATTCTCGCTGCGTAGCGTTTCGGTCGCAAGCAATATGAACCGCTCCTCACCGACTTCGCCGATCAGCGCGCTTACAATGTCGCGCGTATCGGGCGTGATCCGCGGCACCGCGCCGCTTCGATCGCGGGCGTCGAGCTCCAATATGCGATAGAATATTGCAAACCCGGTCATGATGCGTTCGGGATCGCTAAAGCCCGCCGCACAGCGAAGGGCCATCTCAAGATAATGAGGATTGTGCGCGCTCAGATCGTCGAGGATCTCAGTCATGCAGGCTTCGGGTCCGACATCGTCAAAATCGCGAGCGACGCGTTCCCAATATAATTCTTCAACCAAGGGTAACACAGACTATCAATTTCCATTCGGTGAGAGAGCTGAAGGGAAGATAGGTTGCCGTCCGCTTTTGGCTAGAGGCATGGTGAGGCAGATAGCCGTATCCAGCATCTGCAGCGGACAGATATCGAAAGAGCGGCGGTCGTCGGCGAACGACGGCAGTACATGACATGATTCATGCCTGCTACCCAGGAAACGGCAGGATTGACAGCAGGCAGGCAAAAACGTGTCCGCTCGGTCATGTACGCCTCTTGGGCATCATCCAAGTCTCGCAGCGTGCAAGTTTTCGCGGCTAACTCTGCCGCAATCTTATGTCTGACCGCAGACAGTCTCCTAAAATGACGACTGTCAAGGCGGCATTCGGCAGGGACCGGCTATGTAGGCCGGACTGAACGCATCAGGACGCATCCATGAAAGCGAGACGCGAGGGAAAGGAGCGTCATTGTCGATCGGAAAGACGCGGAAAGGGATAGGAGCTGGCCGTAAACTCATAGAAGGCGCGTTCGAGGTTTGAGGCAAAAAGGCCCGGCACAAGGAGAGAGGGCGCAGGAATATGTCGATATTTCGATCCCTCTCGACGCTGGGATAGGCCTTTTTGGTCAAATCCGCAGGACGCCAAATGGCTTCCATCTCGAACCGAAATGCGCTTGCCAAGGTGTCCAACCTTAGCGGCGCGAATTTCGGCCCGATATGTTCGCCATTTTGGCGCCTCGAACGCGTCATCTATGAGTTTACGGCCTAGGGAGACAGGCGATGGTCAAATTCGGGCTTTGGGTGGAATTGGTCGCGCGGGCAGGCCGCGAGCGCGACGTCGCGGCCTTTCTGGCCGACGCACTGCCGGTAGTTCAGCAAGAAACAGGGACGGTCTGCTGGTTCGGGGTCCGCCTCGATCAAGCCACCTTCGCGATATTCGACGCGTTCGAAAGCGAAGAGGCGCGTGACATCCATCTCGCCGGCGCCGTCGCCGAGGCGCTGGCCGATCGCGCGGGCGACCTTCTTGCCTCCCCGCCCGAGATCCGTAGGCTGGATGTGCTCGCCGCCAAGCTCTCCGCCAGGTAACGCGCGCCCGAGGCTCAGGCGTGTGGCCGCAGCTCGTCGGGATACGCATGAATTGTCTGGACAGGTTACGCGCCTTCGCCCACGGTCGTCACCATCCATTTGGTCGAGCGCGATCTGACATCGCGTGTCGCAAAGACTTGCCGCGGCTGGCGGATTAGCTCGTACAGAGTGCGCCGGGGGGCACGGTCGTTCGGACAACTGAATCGGCAAAGGAGAGGCAATCATGGCCGAACCAATCCGCATCCTCCTGCAGACTACCATAGCGACGATCGAGGACGACTGGCATATCGGCCGATTCTCGATGCTTCGCGAAACGCTCGCCGGCCTCAGGGACTCGAACGGGGCGCCGATGACCTTGGTCACCGCCCGCGACCGAGACGCCGCAACCGGACCCGATGCCGTGCTCTCGACCATCGACAGGTCGGACTATGATCAGCTCTGGCTGTTCGCCGTCGATACCGGAACGGGTCTCGACGCCGAGGATTGCGCCGCCATTTCGCGCTTCCGCAAGAATGGCGGCGGACTCTTGGTGACCCGCGACCATATGGACCTTGGCTCATCGGTCTGCACCCTGGGTGGCGTTGGCGCCGCCCATTATTTTCATTCGACGAACCGGGAACCCGATCCAGACCGTCATTGCATTGACGACCGCGAGACACCCGCGATTTTATGGCCCAATTATCATTCGGGCGCGAATGGCGATTTCCAGGAGATCGAGATCGTCGGCGAACTGCATCCCATCCTCGCGGATCCGGAAGATGAGGGTGGCGTGCTACGCTATTTACCTGCTCATCCTCATGAAGGCGCCGTTGGCGCCCCGCCCGACGATCCGAGCGCACGGGTGATCGCCGCCGGCAAGAGCGCGATTACCAGCCGCCAATTCAATATCGCCGTGGCTTTCGAGCCGTCCGAGGCCGGAGGACCCGCCATCGCCCAGTCTACCTTCCACCATTTCGCGGATTATAACTGGGACCCGGCCGCCGGCGCCCCGAGTTTTGTCAGTGAGCCGCCGGGCGATGCGCTACCCCGGACGCCCGAGGCGCGCCGATCGACGCAGCTCTATGTGCGCAACGTCGCGCTCTGGCTGGCCGGGCGGAGCAACTGAAGGCAGATCGCGACGCGTGACAAGATGCGGAGCCCGGCACTCGCGGTTGCCGGGCCTCGCAATCGCCCACGGAGCCTCTCAGACGGTTGTGTCGGCCGTCTCGCGCTCTGCTCCTGCGCGGCTATCCTGATCCTGGCGCGATCCTTGCTCAGTGGATGATGAGCCAGAACTTGCGTTTGCGCGTTCGCTTGCGTCCTGGCTCGATCCGTTTCCGGCTTGGGTGGAGTCGCGCCTGACCTCGATCCGGCGCTGCCTGTTGCGCTGGTCGCTGTTCTTCGGAACGGTGATCGTCAGGACGCCGTCCCTGAATTGCGCGCCGAGGTCGCCGGGATTCGGCACGAACGGTAGTTGGACCGCGCGGCGGAAGCGTCCGAACGCGCGCTCGACGAGGCGCATCCTACCTTCATCGACTTCTTCCTCCAGCCGTTTCTCGCCCGCAATAACGAGTATGTCGTCGTCGAGCGTAACTTCCAGATCGCTTTCCGAAACCCCGGGCAGCTCGACCGTTACCCTGATTTCGTTGCCTTTATCCTCGATGTTCATCCGCGGCTGGGCGAGAAGGTCCCCGACCGTCCCGCTGCGCGTCCCGGCGACGTCGGAAAACAGGCTGTCTATCAGGCGGAAGGGGTCCATCATGGACGGTACTACCGGTGTACGCCGCGTGCGGGACGTGGGTGCGAGCGAGCGCGAAGCCATCTTCAATCTCCTTCGATCCATCCGCCGATTCGCCGGCGGCTGTCATCAGCACTGCCCAATGCAAAGCGACGACGCATTGACGGCGATCAGCATTTCCGACCCCTGAAAACTGACGCCTATCATGGTCTGCGAAACGCTCCGATGGGATGACATTGGCTCCTGACGAGAGGAGAAAGCACATGTCTTCGATTGAGAATTGCGCAGGCCGCAGGCTATTCTTGCTTGCGGCGGCCGTTGCGATGCCTGCCGGCGCCATGGCCCTCGGCACGCCCGCTGCGGCGCAAAAGCCGGTGGTGCTGACCGTGGTCGACGTAAAAGTGGTAGCGCTCGGCTTCCGCGTCAGCGAGCTGATCGGAAAGCCCATCAACAATCCGCAAGGGCAGGAAATCGGCCGCGTCGACGACTTCGTCATCCAGCGCGACAAAGTGCTGATGACCATCATCAACGTCGGTGGATTTCTCGGCATCGGCGGACGGCTGATCGCGATTCCCTATTCGTCTCTGCAGATGACCCCGAAGGGGATGGTGCTGCCGGGCGCGAGCAGGCAGGCCGTCGGCAAGCTTCCTTCATTTCGATATCGTTGAGCACGGCGGAAGGGCCGGCGCGGCCGGCCCTTTCACTCGGTTTCATTCGATCCCGCGCGCCTGTCCTGTTCATCCTGGCCAGCGAGATACTCGTCTGCCTTGTCCGTGTTGGAGGCACCTGTCGTCCACGCCGGCGGGTCGCTTGCGGGGAAAGATTCGATGCCCGCCTCCTCCACCGGGTCGACCTTCTTTTCCTCCTTCTCGCGAGTCATGCGAGGGGAATTCTGACGTGGTTGGACGCACCATCCCTTCGCGCCGCATCGATCGCCGCCGAGAGCGACACCGCATCATAGGCGCCGTCATGCCGCTTGCCATTGACGAAGAAACAAGGCGTGCCATTCACGCCGCTTCGAATGCCGCTGGCGAAATCAAACTCGATCTTGGAAGAACAAGCGCCTTGATCAAGGGCGTCCTGAAGGTCGGCCACATCGAGCCCCAGCCCGCTTACAATCGCAGCCAGAGTGCTGCCCGACAATTGAGATCCGTTCGCATAGATCGCCGAATGCGCCTCCCAGAAAAGCCCATGCGCTCCGGCGAATTCCGCCGTCTCAGCCGCTGGCTTGGCCATGGGGTGTGCGGTCGAGATCGGGAAATGCCGATAAGCATAGCGAAGCTCGTCCCCGAAATGCCGCAGGATCAACTCGACCTGCGGCCATGCGGCCTGGCAATGCGGGCATTGATAGTCGCCATATTCGACGAGTGTGACGGGAGCGTCGTCGGGCCCGACTATGTGGTCGCGCTCATTGATCGGGAATCGCAGTTCAGACATCGGCTTTCTCCGGTTTCGGCATTCGCTCGAGCGCATCCAGAATTCCGTCGGCGCCGGGATTGACCGCGATCGGCGAAAGATGGCTCCAGACGATCTGCCCGGTCTCGTCGAGAATGAACAAGGCGCGCTCGGCCACCCCCTCGCTCTCGCGATAGGCGCCATAAGATCGGGCGATCTCGCCCTTGGGATGGAAGTCCGCTATCAGGGGAAAATGGAGCTGGTTGGCCTTGGCGTAAGCCTGGTGGCACCAGGTGCCGTCGACCGAGATGCCCAGCAAATCCGCGCCGTGCCTGCGAAACTCCGGAAGGGCCAGGTTGTAGAGGCTCATCTGATCGCCGCAGACCGGACTCCAGTCGGCCGGGTAGAAGGCGAGGATCAGGCGACGTCCCTTGAAATCGCTGAGCGACACCTTCTGATCCGGCGTGACCGGGGCGCTGAAGTCAGGCGCTTTCGCGCCGGATTGCAGGATCTCACCCATGGCTTGGCTCCTGCGGGCGGGCTTCCGAAAATGGGGCGGCCCGCGATGCGTCAGGCGGTCCCCCCGCGTTGCGAGCGCGCAGGCGGTACGCAAGTGCGAGCAGCGCAAAGCCCGCAAAGAACGCCTGGAAGCCGACGAGATAAGAAAGGGCGAGCATCCCGAGATTGACGTCCCACACCGCCCAGAAGCCGAAGAACAGGGCTATGAGACCCGAGATCAGCAGCCACCAGCGGCCGTGATCGTTGCCGAGATGCAAGGCTGCAATGATGGACGTGGCACCGGAAATGAGCGCCCAGACCGCGAACAGGATTCCAAAGGCGACCGCAGTTACGACCGGATAGAATAGGGCGACTGCCGCAGCGGCGATCGAAATGACGCCGTTGAGCGCAAGCCAGCCCCAGCGTTCGTGCCGCCGCGCACCACGGATCGCAAGGACGACGGCGAAAACCCCGTCGACGAGCGAGTATGCGGCAAAGATCATTATCAGAACGAGGAGCGTTACGGCCGGTGCGAAAATCGCGATGGAGCCGACGAGGATCGCGCAAACGCCGCGCAGCGCGGCCGCCCACCAGTTGCTTGCCAAAAGTGCATGCTTCGCGCGCGAATGTACGCCTTCGCGGCCAAATATCGTCGCCATCTCATGTCTCCGGATTTCTCGCTCTCGCCTCCCATGTCCTTGGCCGGTGGGCCTTGACGACCGTCAATTTCCTGGGAGTCTGAGAGAAAATCGCGACGTCCCCCGGGAACAGGGGCGCCGCCGTCGGGCGCCTGAGTTCCGCTTCAGGCCCGCCTTCAGTTCGCATGGCTCTCTCCACTTGCTCATTTGCGGGATAAGGCGCATTACCCCTGCGAATACAAAGATGCGTTGATGGCCGTCAGGAATTGCGCCATGGTGGCGAAGGCGGATCGCGCCGTGAGCTCGGAACGAAATGCAAAACGAGCCTGTACTCGATCCCGCTCTTCTAACGCGGCAGCGGCTCTCTTCACGACCGCAAAGGCCGGCCGATTCCGCGCGCGAGAACGCGGCGCTCATCGCCCTGGCCGACGAGATGGCGCAACGGCCTGACAATGTGCTGAATCTGTTATGCGAGCTAATCCTCCAGATTTGCACCGCGGATTCTGCGGGGGTCAGCCTCTTGCGCGAGGAGACGGATGAGTTCGTCTGGCCGGCGGTCGCTGGCGAGTGGGCGCCGTTCGTCAATGGCAGCATGCCACGCTCCGCGAGCCCGTGCGGCAAAGTCATCGAGTGCAACGAAGTGCTGATCTTCCGAGACGCGATCACGCAGTTCCCGGCAACGGGGCAGGCGACGCCTGACATCGAGGAGATACTCCTCGCCCCGTTTCATCATGATGACGCGCCGATCGGCACGGTGTGGGCGATCAGCCATGATCCGTCGCGTGAGTTCGATGCCGAGGATGGGCGGGTTCTCACCAGCCTCGCGCGGTTCGCCGCTGCTGCTTATCAGACGATCAATGCGCACCACTCGGCCCGGCAAAGCCGGGAGAGCCTCAAATCAGCCGTCGAGCTCGCAGGCCTTGGGCTTTACTCGATCGAGATCGAGGGCGGGGAAAGTCGCCTGACCTGGGACGACAGAGTCCGAAGGATGTGGGGATTGTCCGACGGCACGAAAGTAACTTTTCAGATCTGGCTTGACGGCATTCACTCCGACGATCGCGATCGGGTCGAGGCGGCTGTCGAGCGCGCCTACGACCCCGCAGGCGATGGCTCGTACGATGTCGAGTATCGCGTTGTGGGGGCGGACGGGGTCGAACGGTGGGTCGCCACGCACGGCGCTACCCGGTTCAAGGACGGAAAACCTGTATCGTTCCTTGGTGTCGCACTCGACATCACCGAGCGAAAAATGGTCGAGCAAGGTCTTGGGCTCGTCATCGAGATACGCAACAGCGAGCTTCAGGAAGTGAGCTCGACCCTTGAGGCAGAGGCGAAAGCGCGTACGCGGGTCAGCGACCGCCTCAAGCTTCTCCAATCGGATCTCTCTCGCGGGTTATTTGCCGCGCTCGAAAGTCGGCAAAAGGAATCTTCTCCGGGATCCTACAGCAGGGTTATGGAGGCGGCGCGGAAAATTGCCGAACTGTCCCCGCGCGAGCGCGAGGTGCTTGATGGGCTTGTCGCGGGCGAACCGCACAAGAAAATTGCGCATGGACTCGGCATCAGCGCGCGGACCGTCGAACTTCACCAGACCCGCATGCTCCATCGCCTCGGAACCCCGAATGTGGCTCACGCCATTCGCCTCGCCGTGCTCGCCGAACTTGCGGTCGAGTGAACGCTCGACTCATAACAATTCACTCTCGGAAAGCATGGATGGATCACGGATCTCGATGTCCCGCGGCGTAGTCAGCGTGATGGAACCGTGGCGGCGAAGCACCGTCATCGTGCGGCTCACCGTCTCGACGGCGATGCCCAGATGATCGGCGATATCGTAACGCGTAATCGGTAGTGTGATCGCCCTGCTCGGAGCCGGTTTCACGCGGCGGGCCATTTCCGCGAGGTAAGCACCTACCTTCTCTCTTGCAGTGACCCGCCCCTGGACAAGCAAATGATGCTCAAGCCGCCGAATTGCGTCGGCGGCGCCATTCTGCATGAGCATGGAAACAGCCGCGAAGCGAACTCCCAGCTGCTCGATCTGATCGCGTGTGAAGCAAGCGATTCGCGTGTCGTTCGACGCGGCTTCGAGGAAGAAAGCTGGATCGGCCGGCCCAAATCCGAGGAAGTCTCCAGCAACGGCCAGATCGATGATCTGTCTTTGGCCACTGGGCCGAATCGCAAATTTGCGGACGGCGCCGGCAAGCACGCATGCCACCGTGCCGCACGCTATTATCGGGTCGCACGACTGGTTCTGGCGCCAGCGTGTCTCGCGCGCGGCCGCCATCATGGCTGTGCCGGCGTCCACCTCGGCATCCGGCATTCCGGGATTTAAAAGAGTTCTGAACAGCTCGGCGCATTGGGGGGTCTCTTGCATGACGCTCCTCCACTTTCCCCCCGCACTCTCGCCTTCGCACGCATCACGAGGCGAGCGCCATACGTGGGTTGCACTCTAGGGAATCTCCCTAACTGGCCGGTTTAGCCTTGGCGGCAGCCGGTCCACTCCCGTTGACGGGTGTCAATGCGCGTCGCCTTCCGGACGGGCACATCCGCGTAATCATTTGGAGTAAGACTGATGGCCGCGGAACAGATAGACCGGGCGACGTGGAGCGCGTTCCTCGACACTCTCACCAAGACTCTCATCGGCAAGCAGGCCGAAATCGAAGTCGCTGCGCTCGACCTGGGCGACCAGATCGAAGCAGAATGGACCCCGCTGATCGGGATCACCTACGATGAGAAGGGTGACTTGATCGAGATCGCGCTTGACGCACTCGATCATCTGATCCGGTCACCCCGCTCAATCTTCGTTGATCATAATGCCGGGGGCATTGTCGCCATCGCGATCAACGACGGCGATGGACGCCAGCACATCGTCAAGCTCAAGGATCCGTTGGGTCTTCCCGCGCCGGAGACCACTGCATCGCAGGCGGGCGGCCGATGATCTCGGTTCTCCGCAAGGCTGGACCCGCGTCGGACGTGAGCTTCCTGCCTCGTTGGTCCAGGGTATCTTGTGAGGCATCATATCGAGAGTGAGGCCCTGCGTTCCCCTTCAATTTCGTGTGGGTGCTTGCCATGAAGACGGAACGGCTGATGGCGTTCACCGATGGCGTGCTGGCAATCGCCATCACGATAATGGTGCTTGAACGGCTCGCGCGGACCGTGCAGGCCGTCATCGGCGACAATGTCGACCTCGCCTATGTCGATCAGGGCTATACCGCTGCGCGGGTGGCCGATGCCGCAGCCGCCCACCGCATTACGCCGGGATGCCCGAGGCAAAGCGGTGCTTCGTTCTCCTGCCTCGCCGCTGGGTTGTCGAACGTTCCTTCGCATGGGCAACCCGCTTCCGTCGCCTTTTCAATGACTATGAGCGTTACGCCCAGACACTCGCCGGACTCCACGTCCTTCCTTTCGCTTGCATCATGATGAAGCAAGCCGCCGCCGCCGCTGGTCAATAACAGCCTCGAGCGACCAATCTCCTGCATCATGCCATTCCCCTTCACTTACATCTTGTCGAGATACCATCGCCAGCGGCGCTTCCCTTAACGGTTACCGGCATCTGGAAGGCACTGCGCCCATTGGGTTTCGGCCTAGAATGACAGCGGACCTGTGGGCCTCCCTCTTTATACACTATCTAATTTCCTAATATAAAAGGTCCGCTATAGTCCTGCCCGGGCATGCTAAACTGAATACAAATCTGAGTTCAATAATTGCGTGGGCAGCTGTCCTGAGGTATCGGCAAGGTTGAAACGCCTGATGGAGTGTCGGCATGGTGCAGGAGTCGGTTGAGATCATTGTCGATGCGTCGCGCGCGGCCGAGTTCGAAGGCGCGATGGCGCGGGCCAAATTGCTCTTTGTCGACGCGCCCGGCTGCATGGATTTTGCGCTAGTCAAGTCGGTCGAGAATGCGGGCACCTACCGCCTCCTCATCAAATGGGAGACCATCGCGCACCATATGGACGACTTCCGCAATTCCGACGCTTTTCCCGAATGGCGGGCGCTCGTCACACCCTTTCTGGCGGCGGCGCTGTCGATGCAGCATTTTCAAGCGGTTGCAATCTGACGGGACCACGCTTTCCGGGGATGCCGGCCATGCACATCATCGAGCAAATTGCCGAGAAGCAGCCCGATCTGACCGGCTGGCGCCGCACGCTGCACGCCGAGCCCGAGATCGCTTTCCAGGAGCATAGGACGTCCGATTTCGTTGCCGCCAAGCTGACGGAATTCGGGATCGACGTGCATCGGGGTCTTGGCGGGACGGGTGTCGTGGGCACCTTGCGCCGCGGGGCAGGCGGCGTAGTGGGGCTGCGGGCCGACATGGACGCCTTGCGGGTAACCGAAGCCAATGATTTCGGTCATGCGTCCCGGGTTCAGGGACAAATGCACGCCTGCGGTCATGACGGGCATGTGACGATGCTATTGGGGGCTGCGCGTCATCTGGCGGAACATGGCCGCTTCCGGGGAACGGTGCATTTCATCTTCCAGCCTGCCGAGGAAGGCGAGGCGGGCGGCCGGCGGATGATCGAGGAGGGCCTGTTCGATCTCTTTCCCGTGGACCGGGTGTTCGGCATGCACAATTGGCCGGGCATGCCGGCCGGCCATTTCGGCGTCCGTCCCGGGCCGATGATGGCCTCATCCGACAGTTGGGAAATGATCGTCGAGGGTGCGGGTGGCCATGCCGCCATGCCCGACACCTGTACCGATCCCGTCATCGTGTCGGCCCAGATCGTGCTGGCCTTGCAGACGATCGTGAGCCGCAATCTCCACCCCGTCGATTCCGGTGTCGTGAGCGTGACGCAGGTCCATGCCGGCGATGCGCTGAACGTCATTCCGGGCGATGTCGTGCTGCGCGGCACGGCGCGATCCTTCCTGCCGGCAACCCGCGACCTGATCGAGCGTCGCATGGGCGAGATTGCGCGCGGCGTGGCGCAGGCGGGCAATTGCCGGGTGCAGTTCCGCTATGATCGCCGCTATCCGCCGACCGTCAACGACGCGTCACAGGCCCGCTTCGCCGCCGATGTCGCTGCCGCCCTGGTCGGCGAGGAGCGGGTTGACCGCAATCCCGTGCCGACCATGGGCGCCGAGGATTTCGCCTTCATGCTGGAGGCGAAGCCCGGCGCCTATCTGTTCATCGGCAATGGCCCGTCTGATGGCGGCCGCGTGCTGCACAGCCCGCATTATGACTTCAATGATGCGATCCTGCCGGTCGGTGCCAGCTATTGGGTGCGGCTGGTGGAGACGGCGCTGCCCGCCTGACGCGCTATAGCGGCGCGCCCAGATGGTCGCGGAAGGTCTCGCCCTCATAGTCCGTGCGGAACAGGCCGCGCCGTTGCAATTCGGGCACTACCAGATCGACGAAATCGTCGATCGCCACGGGCAGGTGGGAGGGCACGATATTGAAGCCGTCCGCTGCCTCCGCCTCCATCCAGTACTGCATATGGTCGGCGATGGTCTCGGGGGTGCCGACGACGATGCCGTGGCCACGCCCGAGCGCCACCGATTCCCAGAGCTGGCGAATAGTGAAGCCCTTGTCCTGCGACATCTGTTGCAGCGCCTTGGCGATGCTGGGTGCAGTGGTCTGGTCGGCGAGCAGTTCCTTGACCGGCACAGGGCCATCCACCGGGTAGCCGGACAGGTCGCCGACCATCGCCTCGATCAGAGAGAGACCAAGCTTCGGATCGATCAACGCCTGGAGCGCGCCATGCTTGTCTTCCGCCTCCGCCTGTGTGCGGCCGACGATGGGGAGCAGGCCGGGCATCAGCTTGACGGCTTCGGGCGACCGGCCATGGCTGACGGTGCGGTCCTTGACCGACCTGTAGAAGGCTTGCGCACCCTCGATCGTCTGCTGCGCGCTGAAGACGATGTCGGCGGTGGCGGCGGCGAGATCCTGTCCGGCGTCGGACGCGCCCGCCTGCGAGATGACCGGGCGGCGCTGCGGCAAAGGCGGCAGGTTCAGGGGACCGCGCACCGCATAATAGTCGCCCTTGTGGTCGAGCCGGTGCAGCTTGCCGGGATCGAAGAAGCGTTCGGCTGAGCGATCGTTGGTGAAGGGTTTTTCATCCCAGCTGTTCCACAGGCCGAAGACGACTTCGACGAACTCCCGCGCGCGGGCGTAGCGGTCCTCCACGCCGAAATGGGCGTCGCGGCTGAAATTCTGCGCTTCGGCCGCCGCGATCGAGGTGACGACGTTCCACCCCGCGCGGCCGCCGCAGATGAGGTCGAGCGAGCCGAACAGCCGTGCGACATGATAGGGTTCATGATAGCTGGTGGAGGCGGTAGCGACGAGGCCGATGCGCTGCGTTACCATTGCGAGCGCGGAGAGGATCGTCACCGGCTCGAAGCGGAAGGGCGTGCCCGACAGGCTGAGCTGGTTGAAATCATTGCCCGATTTGCGCACGCCCAGCGCGTCCGCCAGGAAGATCATGTCGAACTTGCCGCGCTCGGCCGTCTGCGCCACGCGGACATAATGGGCGACCGACCGCTCCGCATCCAGCGGCACGTCCGGATGCCGCCAAGCCGCCGCATGATAGCCGCCGCCGCGCAGCGACAGGCCAAGCTTGAGTTGTTTTGCAGCCTTCATGATCTTCTCTTGATTGACGCCTCACTCCTTGGAATACTAACCTGTATACAGAAAGGGGCAAGATGCGTCGGCTGGTCGCTGCGATAGTTTTTCTGATGATCGGCATGGTCACGCTGACGGCGTGTGCGCCGCGCAAGCCCGATGGGCTGGCGGCAATCGAGCGGCGAGGGCAGGTCGCGGTGTGCGAGGGGCTGGACGGACCGCCCTTCGGCTATATCGACCGGGACGGGCAGGCGAAGGGCCTCTATCACGACCTGGCCGGCAAGGTGCGCGATGCGATCGGCAAGAAGCTGGGCCTCGATCTCGATCTCGTGTCCGTACGTGAGACGCCGGCCAGCCGGGTGCAGTTCATCCGTGAGGGCCGCTGCGACTTCATGTTCCTGATGGAAAGCGGCAGCCGGGCCGGGGCGCTGCAATATAGTGAAGAGAAATTCTATGCGATCGGTGCGGTGTTCGTAGCGCCCAAATCGCTCACCGTGTCGCGCTGGGAGGACCTGCGCGGGCGCAAGGTGTGCGGTGCGCTGGGTTCCGCCTGGATGCCGGTGTTCGAGAAGAAATATGGCGTCGAATATGTGACCTTCTACAACCCGGCCGAGGTGCAGAAGGCGGTGGCGGACGGGCGATGCCTGGGCCAGATCACAGGCGTGCCGCCCTGGGAGCGGATGCAGCGGTCGGGCAAATGGAACGGGTTCGAGGCGAAATTTCCGCCCGACGCCTATTTCCGCATGGGCATCGCCTTCAACCGCGGCGATGCTACCATGGCGGCCATCTATGACGAGATCATCCGCGACTGGCACCGGGACGGCACGATCGTGGCGTTGGAGAAAAAATACGCCATCGCGCCTAATCCGCTCGCGGCGGCGGAACATGCGAGATATGCTGGCCAGCGCCTCGCGGCAGTGCCGCCCGCACCGGGCGAAGGCGATCCGGCGCCGATAGGCGCGGGGGTGGGCGAATGGCTGCTCGACCGCGGCATCAATTTCTCTGTGCTCTTTTCCGGGTTCGACCGGGGACGGTTTCTGTCAGGGCTGGGTTATACGCTGCTGCTGGCGGTGGGCAGCCTGATCCTGTCGGTCGTCATTGGCGTGATGGGTGCGGGCGTGACGCAGATGCGGGCATCCGCGCCGCGCTCGATCGTGGCCGGCTATGTCGAGCTGTTCCGCAATACGCCGGTGCTGGCGCAGATCTATTTCTTCTATTTCGGCATCGGGTCGCTGCTGCCGATGGTGTCGGATGACGCGGGCGGGCAGGTGAGGTTGCTGGGCAATGTGCCCTGGGCGGTCATCGCGCTGGGACTGCATGCCGGCGCGTTTCAGGTGGAGGCGCTGCGCGCCGCGATCGAGAGCGTGCCCGCGCGGCTGGTCGAGGCGGCGGAGGCACTGGGCATGGATCGGTGGCGTGTCTTCCGCTACGTCATCCTGCCCATCGCCATCCGCCGTGCCTTGCCCACGATCGGCAATGCACTGGCGCAGGCGATCAAGTCGACCAGCACCGCCTATGCCATCGCGGTGCCCGAACTGCTCTACGCCAGCAACCGCATCTGGACCGAAAGCGCCAATGTGCCCGAAACGATGCTGATGCTGTTCCTGACCTACATGGCGCTGGTTGGGTCGGTCGGCTGGGCGGTGCGGCGGCTGGAGAAGCGCCTGGCGCTGCCGGGAGCGCTGCTGTGAAGAGCCTGATCGGTATACTGTTGATCGTCGCGGGGACGCTGCTCTGGTGGTCGCTGCGCTATGATCCCGAAACGGCGGGGGKGGTCATCGGCTGGACCCCGGCGCTGCTGGAGGGGTTCCTCGTCAACATCGCGATGAGCATCTTCGCGATGGCGCTGGCCAGCCTGATCGGCGTGCTGCTGGGGGCCGCGCTGATCGCGCCGGCCGGACCCGTGCGCGGTGTCGGGCGGGCGGTGACCGGTTTCCTGCGCAACGCGCCCTGGCTGGTGATGATGTTCTTCATCATGTACCTCATCCCCTATGAGCTGTCGCTGGGCGGCCAATTCATCCGCCTGTCCGATTTCGCCAAGGCGTGCGTGGGCATCGCACTTCCGGCGGCGGGCTATGTGGCGGAGATGGTGCGGGGTGCGATCCAGTCGGTCGATCGCGGGCAGTGGGATGCGGCCGCCGCGCTGGGGATCGATCATCGGCGCACGCTGCGGCTCGTCATCCTGCCGCAGACCTTGCGGTCGATGGTACCGCCCTGGATGAACATCTATTGCGCGGTAATGATGGCCACCTCGCTCGCCTCCACGCTCAGTGTACGCGAGATGATGAGCAACCTGGCCGACCGGCTTGCCAGCGAGACGAGCCCCGACCTGCTGCTACCGGCCTATGGGCTTACCTTCCTGATCTTCTTCCTTTTCATCTATCCGATCTCGCGGCTGTCGCGCCGCCTGGAACGCCAGTGGAGAATCCCCGCGTGACGCAGCCCGTCCAGATCACCGTGTCCCATGTGCGCAAGGCCTATGGCGACCATGTCGTGTTGCAGGATGTGTCGATGTCGGTGCGCCGGTCGGAAATCGTGGCGCTGATCGGCCCTTCGGGGTCGGGCAAGTCGACCTTGCTGCGGACGCTGAACGCGCTGACGCCAGTGGAGGCAGGAAATATCGAGGTCTGCGGGATCGACGTGACCGCGCCGGGCGGGCTGGACGTGCTGGCGCTGCGGCGGCGGGTGGGGATGATCTTCCAGAGCTATAATCTTTTCCCGCATCTGACGGTCATGCAGAATATCGCGCTGGCGCCGGTCGAGGTGCTGAAGGAGGATCGGGCAGAGGTGGAGGCGCGGGCGCGCGACCTGCTGGCGCGGGTGCGGCTGGAGGGGAAGGAGGGCGCTTATCCCGGCGAGCTGTCCGGCGGCCAGCAGCAGCGCGTCGCGATCGCCCGCAGTCTGGCGATGCGGCCTGAGGTGATGCTGTTCGACGAGGTGACGGCGGCGCTGGACCCGGAGACGGTGAAGGAGGTGCTGAGCACCATCCGCGACGTGGCGGCGGGGGGCATGACCTGCCTGCTGGTGACGCATGAGATGCGGTTCGCGCGGGAGATCGCCGACACGATCTACTTCACCGATGGCGGGCGCATCGTGGAGCATGGGCCGCCGGCGCAGCTGTTCGACGGTCCGCAGGATGCGCGGACGCGGCAGTTCCTGGATCGCGTGCTATAAGCCCTTGTTCGTTTCGAGCGAAGTCGAGAAACCGCTAGTGCAGCGCTATGTGTTTTCTCGACTTCGCACGAAATGAGCGGATGTGGGAGCATAGACCTATCTGACGCTACCGATTGACGCGCCCCGACTCATTGCGTACATATCTGTATACAGATATGGAGACGGTCTGGCATGGCGTGGCATAAGGCGCTGGAGCGGGCGCGTACGATCATCGGGGCGACAGGCCGGGGGGCTGCGCCCAAGCCTGCAGTGACGGCCTTCTTCGATGCGCCGACCAATTCGGTCAGCTATGTCGTGCAGGATCCGGTTACGAAGGTCGCGGCGATTATCGACTCCGTGCTGGGCTTCGATCCGGTGTCCGGCCGCACCTGCCGCACGGGGGCCGATGCGATCGTCGCCCATGTCGAGGCGGAGGGGCTGAGCGTCGCCTGGCAGCTGGAAACCCATGTCCATGCCGATCATCTGTCAGCCGCCGCCTATCTGCGCGAACGGCTGGGCGGGCGCTGCGCGATTGGGAGCGCAGTGGGGGCGGTAGACGGCTTTTTCGCGCCGCTGTTCGGCCGCGCCGACGCACGCGCGTGGTTCGACCATCTGTTCGAGGATGGCGACAGCTTTGTCATCGGCGGGTTGCAGGGGCTGGCGTTGCATGGGCCCGGCCATACGCCCGCCGACCTCGCCTATCTGATCGGCGATGCGCTGTTCGTGGGCGATACGTTGTTCATGCCTGATTATGGAACGGCGCGAGCCGATTTCCCGGGTGGGAACGCGCATCTTCTCTATCGGTCGATCCGGCGGCTGCTGGCGCTACCGGACGAGACGCGCATGTTCGTGGGGCATGACTATCTGGCGCCAGGACGCGCCGAACATCATTGGGAAACCAGCGTGGGGGCGCAGCGGCGGGACAATGTCCATGTCGGTGGCTGCATCGGGGAAGCGGCCTTCGTCGCGATGCGGCAGGCGCGGGATGCAACGCTATCGCTGCCGAGGTTGATGATCCCGTCGGTGCAGGTCAATCTGCGCGGGGGGCAGTTGCCGCCAGCCGATGCGGAGGGGGTACGCTACCTCAAGCTGCCGATCGACCGGCTCTGACGGTGGCGCTGGACCTCCTCCAATATGGGGTGGGGGTGGGGTCCGGCGTGATCGTGGGCTTTTCGCTGGGACTGATCGGGGGGGGCGGGTCGATCCTGGCGGTGCCGCTGATGATTCATGCCGTGGGGGTCGCCAACCCGCATCTGGCGATCGGCACCAGTGCCTGCGCGGTGGCGGCCAATGCGGGGCTCAACCTGCTGCCGCATGCGCGGGCGGGGCATGTCCACTGGCCCTGCGCGCTATGGTTCGCGGGCGCGGGGGTGAGCGGCGCGGCGTTGGGATCGAGCATCGGCAAGGCGGTGGACGGGCAACATCTGATCTTATTGTTCGCGCTCCTCATGCTGCTGGTCGCGGCGCTGATGCTGCGGGGCGGACGCGCCGCGCAGCCCGCCGCCCCCGTCGACATCGACGCGCGGCAGAAATTGCCGCGCCTGCTGTCGGTAGGCGGGGGCGTGGGCGTGATATCGGGCTTTTTCGGGATTGGCGGGGGCTTCCTGATCGTGCCGGGGCTGGTGGCGGCGACGGGAATGCCCTTGCTCTATGCGATCGGGTCGTCGCTGGTGGGGGTGACGGCGTTCGGGCTCACCACGGCGGCGAATTATGCGCTGTCCGGCTGGGTGGACTGGTGGCTGGCGAGTGCGCTGCTGGGGGGCGGCGTGATCGGCGGCGGCTTAGGCGCGATGGCGGCGCGGGGGCTGGCCCGGCGCGGTGGCGAAGCGTTGCATGGGCTGTTTGCCGGGGTGGTAGCCTGTGTGGCGGTGTATATGCTGGTGAAGGCGGTGTGATGGCTGTCTTACTCCTGAAGGGGAGGGGCTATACAGGGAAGACAAGCCCTCTCCCGACCCCTCCCGCAAGCGGGAGGGGAGTTTTCAGGCCTTTTCCACCGGGCGGGTGGGGTCGCTGATCCATTCGCTCCAGGAGCCGGGGTAGAGGACGGCGCCGGGAAGACCGGCGACTTCCAGCGCCAGCGCGTTGTGGCAGGCGGTGACACCGGAGCCGCATTGCAGGATCAGGGCCTCGGGGGCCTTCTCGCCCATCACCGCGCGCCAGTCGGCGGCGAGGGCATCGGCGCTCTTGAAGCTGCCATCGGCGGCAAGGTTGTCCTTGAACCAGCGATTGCCCGCGCCGGGGATGTGGCCGCTGACCGGGTCGAGCGGGCTGGGCTCGCCGCGCCAGCGCTCGGCGGTGCGAGCATCGATTACGAGGCGGTCCCCGCCGATATTGGCGAGGACATCGTCGGCGCTGACGGTCGCGGCGGGATCGGTCGCGGTGGCAGTGAAGTTGCCGGGCGTGGCGGCGGCGGGTTCGCCGCTTTCGAGGGCCTGGCCGGTGGCGAGCCACGCCGCCTTGCCGCCGTCCAGCACGGCGACTGCCTTATGTCCCAGCCAGCGCAGCAACCACCAGGCGCGTGCGGCATAAGGGCCGCCGGCGCTGTCATAGGCGACGACCTGCTGCCCGGCCATCACGCCGGCGGCGCGCATCTTGTCCTGAAAGACCGCGGGGTCGGGCAGGGGGTGGCGGCCATTGGTGCCGCTGGGCGCGCTCGACAGGTCGGCGTCCAGGTGCAGGTAACGGGCGCCGGGCAGGTGCTCCTCCAGATAGGTGGCGTGGCCGGCGGCGGGTGCGGCCAGATCGAACTCGCAGTCGAACAGGACGACATCGCCTGCTGCGACGAGCGGGGCGAGATCGGTCGCGGAGATGAGGGTCGTGTAGGTCATTGGGTGGCAAGGCTCCTGCGGCGGCGCTGGCGCGCCTGAAGAAAGGCGAAGACGATCGCGCAGATCAGAGTCACGGCGGTGACGATGGCGGAGACAGCGGCTATGGCCGGCGTCACCGTCTGCGACACATAGGCATACATGCGTGCTGAAAGAACCGGGGTCAGCACCGGCCCGATGAACAGCGCGAAGGTGGTTTCGTCCCAAGCGGACTGGAAGGCGAGGATGGCCGACATGGCGACGCCCAGCGCCACCAACGGCAGCACGACGGTCCGCAGGATCGTGGTGGGCTTCGCGCCGAGCGAGGCGGCGGCGGTCCAGAGCGTCGGGTCGATCGTCGCGAAGGAGGCGAGGATCAGCGTGGCGGACAGGGGTAGGGCCATCGCCGTGTTGGCGAGTACCAGCAGCGTCTCTCCACCGACCAGGCCCGTGGGCAGGAATGCGGCGAACACGCCCGACGCCAGCACGACATGCGGGGTCCAGAGCGGCAGCAACACGGTCAGGATCGCCCAGCGCGGCACGGCGCCCTTGCGCATCTGGACGATGCCGAACAGCAGCGCCAGCGCGGTCGTCACGACGGCGGTCAGGATGGCGATGCGTAGTGAGAGCATCGCGGAATCGATCCAGCCACTGTCGTTGGCGACCTGATGGTACCAGTCCAGCGTCAGGTCGCTGGGAGGAAATTCGATGAATTCCGACTTGCCGATGCTGGCGGGCAGCACGGCGATGGCGGGCAGCAGCAGGAAGAGGATGACGAGCAGCGTATAGGCCGCGCCCGCGACCTTGAGCGTGCGCTTCATGGGCGGCTCCTGCGATGGAAGGGCTTGCCGCCGATGAGCAGGCAGAGCAGCGTCACGGCCAGCACCATCCACATGGTGATGATCCCGGAGACGGAGGCGCGCGCCGCGCCGGTCTGGAAATCATAGGTCATGTCGGACAGGATCAGCTTGCCCAGCACCGTGTCGGACGGGCCGCCCAGTAGCGCGGGGATGAGAAACAAGCCGGTGGTGAGGGTGAAAACCAGCAGCAGCGCGTTGGCGATGGGCTTGCGCATCTGTGGCCACCACACATCCCCGACAGCACGCAGCGGAGAGGCGCCCAGAGAGGCGGCGGCGCGGATCAGTTCATGGTCGATGCCGCGCAGGCCGTTCAGCAGCGACATGGCGGCGATGGGCAGCATGATCTGGGTCATGCCGATCAGCACGGCGGTCTTGGAATAGAGCAGGTCGAGCGGCGCATCGGCGAGGCCCAGCGCCTGCGCGGCGGCATCGACCACGCCCGAGCGGCTGAGCAGCAATTGCCAGGAGACGGTACGGATCAGGCCGGAAATGGCGAGCGCGACACCGAGGGCGCCCAGGAACAGCTGGAAGATCCAGCCCTTTTGCGTGGCGACATAGAGGCAGGCCGGCAGCGCGATCAGCACGGCGGCGAGGGCGGACACGGCGGAGAAGAGGGCGGTGTTCCACAGCGCGATCGCATATTGTTCATAGGCGAAGAAATTGGCGTAGGCGTCGAGCCCGAAGCCGGTAGGTGTGTGGAAGGAGAGATAGAGGCTGTAGACGACCGGCAGGATCACGAAGGCGGAGACCACCAGCAGAGCGGGGACGAGCAGCAGCACGCCGCTGGAGCCCCGGCGCGGCAGACCGCGCCCGACCGTCAGCCAGGCGCGCAGGCGGGGCAGGTCGGGCAGGGGGGCGGGGTGCTCCTCGCTCATGCGCCGCCTGCCTCGACCAGCCGGCTGTGATGGTCGTTCCAGCCGCAACTGACCGTGTCGCCCGGCACGCCGGGACGCTCCCACGGGCGCAGGTCGGCGACCAGGGGCGTACCGTCCGCCATCTCCAGTGACACGCGCTGGCGGGGGCCAAGGAAGACGATGTCGGTGATGGTGGCGCTGACCCGCGACATGGTTGGGGTAATGCTCTCGCCGACATGGACATATTCCGGGCGGATCATCAGCACAGAAGCGCCGTTAGCGTCGAGGGTTGGCTTGGCCTTTGCGGTGACGGGCGTGCCGATGGACAGGGCGACCTGTACATCGTCGGCGGTGCGGGTCCAGCTGGATACCGGCAGGATGTTCGCCTCGCCCAAGAAGCAGGCCTCCCATTGCGACCCGGGTTCTTCATAGAGTTCGCGGGGGGCGCCCAGCACCACGATCCTGCCATGGTTGCACAGCGCAATCCGGTCGGAAAGGTACATGGCCTCGTCCTGATCGTGGGTGACGTAGAGGGTGGGGACCCCGCTGGCGCGCTGGAGCCGGCGGATTTCCTCCTGCAGGCCGGCGCGCAGGCTCTTGTCAAGCGCGCCGAGCGGTTCGTCCATCAGCAGCAGGTCGGGCGAGAAGACCAGCGCGCGGGCGACGGCGACGCGCTGTGCCTGACCGCCGGAGATTTCGCTGGGGTAGCGGTTCGCCTGTTGCATCAGGTTCATGGTGGCGAGGCTGGCGGAGACGCGGCTGGCGATCTCGTCCTTCGCTACCTTCCGGATCACCAGCGGGTAGGCGATATTTTCCGCGACCGTCTTGTTGGGGAAGAGCGAATAGCGCTGGAAAACCATGCCGATATTGCGCTCGTGCGGTTTCATCCGGCGGACGTCGCGGCCGCGTATCTCCACGATGCCGCTGTCGGCATCGATGCTGCCGACAGCGAGGCTGAGCAGCGTTGACTTGCCCGATCCCGAAGGGCCGAGCAGGGTCACGAACTCGCCGTCCGAGACGGTTAGCGACACGGTGTCGAGCGCGGTGAAGCCGCTGTAATATTTGGAGACATCGCGGTACGCGATGGCTGGGGTCTGCGTGTCGGTCATTTGATGTTGGTCTTGCCCGTCGCGACCCATTCGCGCCATAGCGTCTGCATCCGCGCGCCGTTCGCCTGCCACCAGTCATTGTCGATCGGCACGGCCTGTTCCAGATTCTGCGGTGCGGTGGTGAGGTTGCCGCGATCCTTTTCCGCCACATAATTGGTGGTTTCCTTCGCGCCCGCCCCATAGCCGGTTGCGGTGGCGAAGATCGCCTGATGCTCCGGATTGTTGACGTAGTTCAAGAACGCCTCGGCCGCGACCGTGTGGCCTGCGCCCTTCGGGATGAAGAGCCAGGCGTTGGACAGGACATTCTGTTTCCAGCTGATGCCGATCGGAAAGCCAGCGGCGAGGCCGGATATGACGCGGCCGCTCTGCGCCACGCCGATGGTGAAGTCGCCTCGGTTGATGCCCTGGATCGGCTCGTCGCCGGTCGCCCAATAGTTGCGGACCTGCGGGCGGATCTGGTCGAGCTTGGCGAAGGCGCGCTTCACCTTCATATCGTTGATCGGATAGATGTCGGCTGGTGCCACGCCATCCGCCAGCAGCGCGATGACCAGCATGTAGGGATGGTCGTAGAAGGTGCGCGGGCCGGGGAACTTGGCCGTGTCCCACAGGTCGGCCCAGCCCTGCGGCTCGCTCTTCAATGCCTTTTTCGACCAGACCAGCACTTCGGAATAGGTGCTGAGCCAGGTGCCATATTCGTTGAAGGAGCCGGGCAGCAGCTTGTTCTGCGCAGGCTTCCAGAAATCGGCGGGCAGGGGATGGAACAGCCCCTCCTTGATGCCTTGCTCGAACTCCCAGGGAGAGCCGGTGTAGGAGACGTCATAGGGGACGTTGTTCGACTGCACATAGGCGCGTAGTTGCGGGAAGTTATGGGTGGTGACGATGGTCTGCACCTTCACGCCGCAGTCGCGCTCGAAATTGGCGATATGCGCCTTGGCAAAGGCTTCCCAGAAGGTGCCGCCCGACGTGTTGAGCACCAGCGTGCCTTCCAGCGGGCGCTCTTTGGTGGCGGGGTAGCAGAGCTTGTCGGATGTGGCCGGGCCGCCGCCGCACGCCGCCAACAGGCTGGTCGCGGCAAGAAGGGGAGAGAGGCGCAGGAGTTTCTTGGTCATGATCACTGTCCCTCTGCATTGGCCAGGTTGAAGGTCAGGGCGGTGTTATAGCGCATGAAATCGACGTCGGGATCGCCCTTCACCGCCTCTTCATAGGTGAGCTGGATCACATTGAACTGGTCGGCGTGCAACAGTACCTCCGTCCGTCCCTGTGCATCCGTGGGGTTGGACTGATCCGCCATGGTGGAGAGGAAATTTTCCTGCAGTTTCACGCCCGCCAGGGGCTTACCCCGCAGCAGCAGTTGCACGGGCAGCCGGTCTCCGCGCTTCAGGGTGAAGGGATCGACCAGCGGCACGATCTCGATCCGGAGGCCATGCGGATGCAGGGTGGCGGGCGCCGGCGCCATCAGGTTGACGCTTTCCTTGATCGCATGGAGGCCGACCGATGTGCCGGGCAGCTGCGACTTGCGGCCATTCTGCCATTTCTGCGTATTGGCGGGGCGGGCGTGGTAGCCGAAGTCGGCGACGAGGATGATCGTCGCGGCCTGTTCCGGCGGATCGAGCACGACATGGTCGGTCAGCACGCTGTGCGGCACGGCGACGGGCTTGTCGGCACTGTCATAGCCCTGCACCCTCTTGAGCACCGTCGGGTCATAGGCCTCGTCCGTCGAGACTTCGGCCATCACCACGGTGGGCCTGCTGACCCGCTCCGCGACGAAGAAGGCGCTGCTGGCGTGCAGTTGCGTGGGCAACAGCACAGCCAGCCATAGCAGAGGGAGCAACGGACGATATGTCATGATCTTCTCTTATTGGCGCGGCCCGAGAGGCTCATTCCGGTTCGGTGTGGGGAAGGTCGAAATCGAGCGTGACGAAATAGCGGTAGAAGTCGACGTCCGGTTCGCCGCTGACATGGGCGTCATATTCGATGCTGATGACGTTTAGTTTCGACGCGCGCAGGGTGGTCACCGTCTTGCCGTCCGCATCGGTCGGTGCGGTCAGGATCGTGTCATCGCCCAGGAAATTCTCGGTCAGCCGCACGCCCTTGAGCGGCTTGCCGTTGAGCAGCACCTGCAGTGGTAGCTTGTCTCCCAACTTCATGATCATGGGGTCGGCCAGCGGAACGATCTCCAAGCCCAGATCATGGCTCTTGCCCTGCTGGCCCAGTCCCATGATGCGGACATTATATTTGATCGCATGCAGCCCTTCGCCTGCACCCGGCATCACGCTCTTGCGCATTTCCTTCCACTTGCCGCCGGCGGGGCGGGCGTAGAAGCCATAGTCGACGGTCGTCACCAGCGCGGCGGTGCTGGCGGGAGCAGAAATGGTCGCATGGTCGCTATGGAGGAGGAGCGTCGCCGGCGTCGCCTTGCCACCCGCATCATAGGAGACGGAGCTCGCGACCTTATGGACGGGATAGGCGTCGTCGTCGGTCGAGAAGCCCACCACGATGCCCAGCGTGCCGTGGCGCGGGGCCACATACATGCCATGGGCGATCGCCCGCTGCGCGGCACCGGCGGTCAGAAGGGCAAGCACGGCAAGGACGGGCAGACGACGCATATTCCTCACTCCTTGGCTAGTGAACTGTCGGGACGGGGAAGGCCAAGCCGCTCGCGCAGGGTCGGCGCGGGACTGTAATCGCATTGAACGATGCCGCGCCGTTGGAGTTCGGGCACCACAAGATCGACGAAATCGTCGAAGGCTTTGGGCGTCACGGGCGGCAGCAGGTTGAAGCCGTCGCAGGCCTCTTCCCGGAACCAGAGTTCCATGTGGTCGGCAATCTCTTCCGGTGATCCGATGACGAGGCCGTGGCCGCTGGCACTGGCAATATTCTCGTATGTCTGGCGGATCGAATAATTGTTCGCGCGAGCCAGTTTCGTCACCAGCTCGAACCGGCTCTTGGAGCCTTCGGGAACGGCGTCGATCGGCGGCAGGGGACCGTCGAGCGGATAGGCCGACAGGTCGAACTCGCCCAGCAGTTCGGTCAGCAGCGCCAGGCCCACTTCCGGCTTGATGAGCGCCTGCAATTCGCGGTGGAAGGCCTGCGCATCCTCCTTTGTCCGCCCGACGAAGGGCACGAGGCCAGGCACGACCAGAACCTGCGCCGGATCGCGCCCCTCGGCCGCGGCGCGCGCCTTGATGTCTGCGTAGAATTTTTTCGCGTTGTCGAGGTTGCGCTGCGCGGTGAACACCATGTCGGCGGTCCGCGCGGCGAGCTTCATGCCCGGCTCCGATGACCCGGCCTGCGCGATCAGGGGATGGCCCTGCGGTGGGCGCGCGACGTTGAGCGGACCGCGCACCGAAAAATGCTTGCCAACATGGTCGAGCGTGCGGATCTTCGACAGGTCGGCATATTGGCCGGTCTCGCGATCGCGCACGAAGGCGCCATCATCGATCGTATCCCACAGGCCGCGCACGATATCGACGAACTCTTCCGCCCGGTCGTAGCGGTCGGCATGGGCAACATGCTTGTCGCGGCTGAAATTCTGGGCTTCGGCCGGGTTGGCCGACGTGATGAGGTTCCACCCCGCGCGCCCCTCGCTCAGATGATCGAGCGTGGCCAGGATGCGCGCGACGTGGAAGGGCTCCTCATAGGTGGTGGTGGCGCTGCCGACCAGGCCGACATGGCTGGTCTGGGTGGCGATGGCCGACAGCAGCGTGAAGGGTTCCAGGTGGCGTTTGGGTTCGGTCGCCTCCAGCCCCTTGACCACCCGGGCCTGATGTTCTGGCGTGCCGTCGTAAAGAGCGGAGGAGTCGGCGAAGAAGATGATGTCGAACTTCCCCTCCTCCGCCTTCTGCGCGACCCGCAGATAATGCGACAGGCTACCCGTCTTCTCGGTGCCGGACTCCGGGTGACGCCAGCCGGCAACATGGTTGCCCGAAGCGTTGATCAGGATGGCCAGTTTCAGCCGGTCGTCAGGGTTGCGCGCCACTTTATCCCTCCTCTTTTTCTAGAACAGCTTGGAGACGCCCACATAGGCATAGGCGCCGCCCGGATTGATGATGGCAAGGCTGGAGTTGGACAGCCGGCCGCCATTGCCCGAATTGGGCACCATCTCGGGCTTCGCGCCGAACGCATTGCGCACGCCGAGCGAGAAGGTGAACTTGTCGCCGGTCTCGAAGCTGGCCAGGAAGTCGGCGGTGAAGAGCCGGTCGAACCAGAATTCGGTGCCCGGCGCCTGGTTGTTCGCACCGCCATAGCGACCATAATAGCTCTGCGTCGCCTGCAGCTTGAAGTTGCCCAGGTTCAGCGTTTCCTGGCCCATCAGACGATATTTCGGCGTGGCGTTGTAGAAGAGCGAAGCCACGCTGAAATAATTGATGAGCGGCGTGCCGCCGAAAGAGCCGGCGGTGATCTTGTCGATCTTGTTCTTGTTGTAGGTGGCCGACGCCATTAGATCGAGGCTGCCGCCGCTCAGCGGGATGGAGTAGTTGGCGACCGCGTCCACGCCGCGGGTCGACGTCTGACCCATGTTGACGAAATATTGCGCGCCATAGACCGTGGGATAGCCCGCCTCGGTCAGCAGCGCGTTGATGCCGGTGCCCGACAGGATCGCCGACAGGGCGATGCGGTCCTTGATGCGGATATAATAGCCGTCGATCGTCAGCGACAGGCCCTCGGCAGGCGTCAGCACGATGCCGCCCGAGAAGTTCAACGACTTTTCCGGATCGAGCGGCTGGGCACCGGCCGCGGAGGCGATGGCCGATCCCGACGGCAGCAGCAGCGTTTCCACGCGGCCGGTCGGGTTGGCGGCGGTCGGCGTGATCTGCTGCGGCGTCGACGCGTAGAGCGACAGTTGCCCGATCGACGGCGCCTTGAAGGCGTTGTTGACCGATGCACGCACCGCGATCGCCGGGGAGAAGGCATAGCGGGCCGACGCCTTGCCGGTGACGGCGGTGCCGAAGTCGCTGAAATGCTCGACCCGGCTGGCAAGGCCGATGGTGAAGCCGCTGAACAGATCGCCTTCCAGCCCGACATAGCCGCCATAGCTGCGCCGGTTGGTGTCATAATCGGACGCGTCAGGCACGATGAAACCGCCGCCGGTCACGCCGATCGGCACGCCGGTCACGCCGCCGAAGCTGTACGCTTCCTCCTGTCCGGAGAACTGGCGGTAAGAATCCCAGCGATAGGCCGCGCCGGCTGAGAAGGTCAGCGTACTGGCCAGACCCACGTCCAGCTCGCGGGTATAGTCGAGCTGCAGGTTGGTCTGGCGGTTGCTGAGTTTGCCGAGATAGAAGTCGCGCGGCGTGTTGATGCCGTAGGACGGGTTCTCGCTATTGTCGACTTCCAGGATGACGTCGCTGCGGCCGTAGGAGATCGACGCGTCCAGCGTGTCCTTGTCGCCCTTGTAGTTCACGCCCAGCACGCCGGCATAGTCGCGCGGCTTGCCCCAGCCCTTGATCTGATAGCCGTCGGGCGTCACCGCCAGCACGTTCGCGCTACTGTTGGGCAGGCGGGTGGGCGAATAGCCCGCCGTCTTCCGCTTGGCATAGTTGGCGATGCCATAGAGCTTAACCTTGTCCGACAGCGGCATGTCCAACGTTGCGGCCAGCGCGATGGATTCGCTTTCGCCAAGGCCCGTCTGCCAGTTGCGCAGCGGGGCGCTGGCTTCCTTCTCGGGCGTCGTGGGCGTGTAATATTGGCGCGTGTCCGTGCCCCGGTTGAGCGGCACGAAGTCGGTCTTCTGCCATTCCCCGCTCAGCGTCAGGACGCCCGGACCCACGCCCAAGCCCCACCAGCCGCCGACATAGCGGGAAAAGCCGTCGCCCGACTCCGCCTGGATGCCGTTCTCCGCCTTGATCTCGCCGCCTTTCTCGCCCGTGCGCAGCACCACGTTGACGACGCCGGCCACCGCATCGGAGCCATATTGCGCCGATGCGCCGTCGCGCAGCACCTCGATGCGGGATATGCCAATCAGGGGCAGGGCGGCAAGGTCCGTCGCCTGCGATCCGCGACCGAAGCTGTCGCCCGTGTTGACGCCGGCAGAAGGATACCAGCGCTTGCCGCTGACCAGCACCAGCGTCTCGTCCGGCGACAGGCCGCGCAGCGATACCTGCTTTGTGGAGGTGGCGAGCGTGTTGGCGCGGTTCATCGGGAAATTGACCGAAGGCGCCAGGATCTGCAGCGCCTGGCCCAGATTGGTGGCGCCTACGGACTTGAGCGCTTCCTCGCTCACCACGTCGACCGGGGTGGTGCTGGTGAGTTCGCTGACGCCCTGGCGCCGCGTACCGGTGACGATGATGTCGCCGCCGGGACTGTCCGCTGCCTGATCGGCGAGAGGATTGTCCTGTGCGAAGGCGGAGGTGGCCCCGCAGGCAAGCATGATCGCGATGCCGGTGCTCGCGAGGAATCTGGTACGCAGTGTAGCCATTGGAACGTCCCCTTTTGTTTCGTCATATGTTTAGGGGCGGGCGCATTCATCTGCTTGTGCGACCCGGCCCCCGTTCGGGCAGGCGATAGGCGGCTTCGCACCGCTCTATATCTCTACTAAACCAATCGACAAAACTGTATGCAGAACTGTTCTTAATGCTGTAGAAGATTTTCTTGGCCGTCACCCCATCCAGGTGCTGACGGGGACGGCGGACTCTTCCAGCGGTTGCGAGATCACATCGATCAGCGTGGGCCCGTCATGCGCGATCGCCGCGCGCAGAACCGCGTCCAGATCCGCCGGATCACTGACCTGCCACGCCTTCACGCCGAACGCCTCGGCGATGCGGGCGTGGTGCGACCGGTTGAAATCGACCGAGAAATAGCGTTCGCCATAGCCGTCCTTCTGGCTCGCCTTGATCCAGCCGAAGGAGGAGTTGGAGAAGACGATCATGGTGATCGGCACGCCCTTGCGCACCATAGTCTCCATCTCGCCGACCGCAAAGCCGAAGCTGCCGTCGCCCATCAGCGCGATGACCTTCGACGAGGGTGAGCCGTACCAGGCGCCCACGGACGCCGGGAGCGAGAAGCCGAGCGCGCCATGGGCGCGGTTGGTGATGAAGCGGCGGCCGGTGCTGTTGAAATTGAAATGGCCCGACACATAGGGGCAGGGCGTGCCGGGATCGGCGACGACGATGCTGTCGGCAGGCAGCGCCTTCTGTAGCGCGGCCAGAACGCGCTCCGGGCGGATTGGCGCGTCGGTGGAGTGGGCGAGCCGCTCGAAGGCGGCGCGCTTGGCGGCGCGCAGGCCGGACAGGCGGGCGGCGGCGTCGGTGTTGCGGCCCTTGCCCTCCAGCCGCCGGCTGATTTCCGCGCCGAGTGCGCGCAGGCACAGCAGCGCGTCGCCGACGATACCGGCTTCGATCTGATAGTTGGCGCCCACGACCATTGGATCGACGTCGATATGGACGATCGGAATGTTGCGCTTGGGCGCTGTGCCATGTTCGGTGGTGGTGGAGCCGGCGCGGCAGCCGATGAAGATCACCGTGTCGGCATCCGCGATCGCTTCCCGGGTCTGGTCGGTGCCGCCATTGGCGCCGACCACGCCGACCGCGAGGGGGTGATCGTCGGAGATGACGCCATGGCCGCTGATGGTCGAGGCGACGGGCGCGTCGAGAAGTTCGGCGAGCGCCACCAACTCTGCTGTCGCACCCGAGATGATGGCGCCGCCGCCGCAGATGAAGGCTGGACGCCTGGCGGCAAGGATGACGTCAGCGGCGGCGGCCACCATGTCCGGGTCGGGGCCGGTGCGGAAGGCGGGAAAGCTGCGATGCTGCGGCTGCGCCCAGATCTGCGCGGCGTCGAGCGTCTGCTTCTGAAGATCGTAAGGCAGGCCGATATGCGCGGCACCGGGGCGGCCGGTGGTCATCGCGCGAAAGGCGGTGCGGAAGATGTGCGGGATCAGCGTGACATGGTCGACCACGGCGTTCCACTTGGTCAGCGGGGCGAACAGCGCCTTCTGGTCCAGTTCGGTCAGCGGATAGCGGCCGCGCGCCGTGACCGGCACGTCGGAAGTGATGGAAAGCACGGCGCTGGACGATTCGTTCGCCTCGATCACGCCGGGCAGAATATAGGTGGCGCCGCCGCCGCTGGGGCCTTCGCAGATGCCGACCTTGCCGGTCACGCGGGCATAGGCATCGGCCATATAGGAGGCGCTGCGCTCGTCGCGGGTCAGGATATGTTCCATGCCGTGGTCAAGCCGGTAGAGGGCGTCGTAGAAGGGCAGGCTGGTGTCGCCGCACAGTCCGAAGATGTGCTTGACGCCATGCTGCTGGAGCATCTGAACTGCTGCTTCAGCACCTGTGACGGTGGATGTCATAATGCGGTCATTCCCCTGAACCCAAATCTGTATACAGAGTAGTGTTCAAATTCCTCCTGCTGTCAACAGGGCCGGAACAAATCAGCAAAAAAACTGTCAGATTGCCGCGCTAACCGCCGCCATTTGCCGTCCGACCAGCCGTGCATAGAGGCCGCCTTTGGCGAGCAGTGCGGCATGGTCGCCGCATTCGACTATGCGGCCGCGCTCCATCACCGCGATTCGGTCCGCGTCGCGCACGGTGGACAGGCGGTGAGCGATGATGATCGTCGTGCGCCGCTGGCGCAGCGCGCCGACCGCCTGGCGGATGCGGCGCTCGCTGGGGCCGTCGAGATGCGAGGTCGCCTCGTCCAGAATCAGGAAGGGCGCGTTCTTCAAGAGCGCACGGGCGATGGCGACTCGCTGGCGCTGGCCGCCAGAGAGCGAGGCGCCGCGTTCGCCGACCATGGTGGCAAGGCCGGCCGGCAGGCTGGCGACCAGATCGTCGAGCGCTGCGTCTTGGACGGCGGCACGGACGGCCTCGTCGCTGGCATCGGGTCGGGCGAGGCGGATGTTCGCCTCCAGCGTGTCGTTGAAGAGATAGGTGTCCTGCGAGACGAGGGCGCTGTGGCTGCGCAGCGCGTCGAGCTGGAAATCGCGCAGGTCGGTGCCGTCAAGTCGGATGGTGCCGCTGTCCGGATCCCAGAAGCGCAGCAGCAGCTGCGCCATGGTGGTCTTGCCCGCGCCCGATGGGCCGACGATCGCCAGAGTCTCACCGGCCGAGAGGGTGAGCGACACATCGTCCAGCTGTCGCCCGCGCGCGCCGGGATAGGTAAAGCCGACCTGCTCCAGCGCCAGTGTGGGTGCGGCGCGCATGGCGGGCGAGAGCGGACCATCCGTCACCGGCACGGGCTCATTCTCCAGCGCATAGATGCGGCGTGCGGCGCCCAGCGTGTCGGACAACTGCCGCCCGATCTGCGCGATTTCGGAGATGGGGAGGAAGGCGGCCATGGCGAGTAGGGTCAGCAGCGGGAGCAGGCCGGGATCGATCGCCCCTTTGCCCGCCATCACCCCGCCCGCGACCGCGACGGCGAGGCCGCCCAGGCCCTGCACCAGTTCCTGAAAGCCCTGCTGGCGCGTCAGGCTGGCGAAATAGGGGAGGCGGGCGGCGGCATGGGCGCGGGTCAGCGCCTCGATCCGATCGCCGCGCTCGCCCTCGCGCCCGAACATCGCGATTTCGCCGAGGCCCTGCACGCATTCGACGGCATAGGCGGCCAGTTCCCCTGTCGCTTCGCGCACGCGTGATCCCAGCGTGTCGATACGTTCGCGCATCAGGAACGGGCTGAGGCCGACGGCGAGGATGAAGGGGAGCAGGGTGAGCGCAACCCAAAGGCTTTCGGTCGCCAGCACGCCGATCACCACGGCGGGCACCAGCAGCGCGACGAAGCCAGGGGCGACGGTGTGGGCGAAGAAATATTCGACCAGCTCGATGTCGGCGGTGGCCAGCGCCATCAGGTCGCCGGCGCGGCGGCGGACCAGATAGGCGGGGGCGAGCGCGTCGAGCTTGCGGTACATGGCGATGCGCATCTGCGCGAGCAGGCGATAGGCCATGTCATGCGCGAGCCAGGATTCAAGCCAGTGCAGCGCGCCCGACGCCAACGCGACGATGCCCAGCGCGATAAGGAGTGGAGTCGGGTCTTCGCCATTGCGCATCGCGCGGATCACCAATGCGCTGAGCGCACCGACGCCGGCAAATGCGAAGACGCGGGCGATGCCCGACAGGATCGTGCCGGTCAGCCACAGCTTGAACGGCGCGACCATGCGGAGCAGCGTGGCGGAAAGGGCGCGCCAGCCAAGGCCTTTGGCGGCGATGACGCCTTCGGTCGGGGCCCGGGTGAGGGCGGTGCCCTGCACCACCGGCGCGGCGGTGCCGGCTGCGGGCGCTTCGTGGACCGGAGCGGCGAGGGCGGCCTCCTCCGCCTGTTCGCGCATCAACCGGGCATAGAGGCCGTCCTGCGCCAGCAGCGCGGCGTGGCTGCCCTGTTCGGCGACCCGGCCTTCATGGATGACGAGGATGCGGTCGCAGCCGATGACGCTGGAGAGGCGATGCGCCAGCACCAAAGTGGTGCGGCCGACCATCAGCCGGTCGAGCGCGCGCTGGATGACCAGCTCATTTTCCGCGTCCACGGCGGAGAGGGCTTCGTCCAGCACAAGGATCGGCGCATCGCGCAGCAGCGCGCGGGCGATGGCGAGCCGCTGGCGCTGGCCGCCCGACAGTTTGATGCCGCGCTCGCCCACCGTCGTGGCATAGCCCATGGGGAGCGAGAGGATATGGTCGTGGATATTGGCGGCACGGGCGGCCGCCTCCACATCGGCATCGCTCGCGTCGGCGCGGCCGAAGCGGATATTTTCCGCGATGGTGCCGTGGAAGGGTGTCGCCTCCTGACTGACCACGGCGATGCGTGCGCGGATCTGGGCGAAGCTGAGGGATCTGAGGTCATGGCCGCCGATGCGGATCGTGCCCGCGACAGGATCGTAGAAGCGCATCAGCAGGCGCACGATCGAGCTCTTGCCCACGCCCGACGTGCCGACGATGCCGATCCGCTCGCCCGCCTGCACATGGAAGTCGAGCCCGTCATGGATGGTGCGGCTCGTGCCGGGATAGGCGAAACGCACGGCATCGAAATCGATCGTCGGGGCGAGGGTGGGCAGCGCTTGGGCCGGGGCATCGGCGACGATAGGGTCGGCGTCCAGCAGGACGTAGAGACCCTGTGCCGCCGACAGGCCGACCATGCCCTGATGCAGGGCGCTGCGCAGCTCGCGGATCGGACGGAAGGTTTCGGTGCCCAGCAGCACGATGACGACCAGTTCGGGCAGGCCCATCTGACCGTTGGCGATGCGCCAGCAGCCCACCGCCAGCGCGGCAGCGGCGCCCAGCGCGATCATGCTGTCAGTAATGCCGCGCACCATGACATTGGTGGCGAGGACGCGCATCGTGCGGGTGCACAGTTCCTGCGCGCGGATCGCCAAGCGATCGCCGCGCGCCTTGCTCTGGCCGAACGCTTTCAGCGTGGCTAGGCCCTGCACCGAATCGAGGAAATCGGCGGCAAAGGCGCCATAGGCCTGTCGCAGCCCCTGCGCGTTCCTCTGGTCGAGCGCGTGCCACAGCGCCGGGCCGAACAGCGCCAGCAGGGCGAAGGCGAGCAGGGTGCAGGCGACCGGCAGATCGATGAAGGCGATGGTGAGGAAGATAAGCGGCGGGGTGAGGATGGCGAGGCCGAATTGCGGCAGGAACTTGCCGAACCAGGTTTCCAGCTGGTCGATGCTTTCGGTGAGCGCGAGGGTCAGCGTGGCGGAGCGTTGCATGCCGGCATAGCCGGGGCCGAGCGCGGCGACCTTGTCGAAGATGGTGCGGCGCAACTTTGCCTGCACCATCGCGGCGGTGCGGTGCGCGGCCATGGCGCGGACTTGCTCCAGCGCTGCACGGGCGGCCATGACGGCGACGATGCCGAGGATCAGGCGGACGAGCGTTTCGATCGGCTTGCCCCCCAGAAGTCCGGCGAGCAGCCAGCCGAGCATGGCGAGCCGGCCGATGCCGCAGGCCACGGAAAGGAGGCCGATCCCGGTGGTCCAGACGATCCGGCCGCGTATGCCGCGGGTGAAGGCCCATAGTCGTGACTCAAAATACATCGCGCACCCCCGTCAGGCTCATCCCACCATCGTCACCCCGGAGTGAATGTCGATGTGCCCGGATCTGTTGGATCGAAACACATCACCCTATTGTTGCCCCAAGGGTCCCTTTTCCCTTTGCGACGCTGCTAAGAAGCGGGACCCGGGTCAAACCCAGGGTGATGAAGTTGGTGGACCGCATTTCAATCCCGAACCAATAAGCATTAACATAATTGAATACAGATCGGAATACCGTTAGGACGCGCATAGGATCGTCCGGTTCGCACCGCGAATCATGGGGCAGAGGGATCGTTTCGACAGCAGGCCATGGACCTTTTTGCGACGCATTTCGGGACTTACGAGGTCGAGCGCCAGGAAGGCGTGGCGCCGCGCCTGCGCGCCTTTCGCCACGACCCCGATCCCTCACCCACGGGCGCGGCCTATCTCGACATGGCGGACAGCGAAGCGCGCATCCTGCAACCGATGGTGCGCGTTTCTTTTCTGGCGCAGCCCGATCAGCCGTCGGGCCATTTGCGCGGGCGCGAGCCATTCGTGCCGGTGGATTGGGGGACGGCGCTGGATCTTGTTGCCGGGCGGCTGGAGCAGGTCCGGGCGGTGCATGGCAATGCATCCATCTATGCCGGCTCCTATGGCTGGGCCAGCGCCGGGCGGTTCCACCATGCTCAGAGCCAGTTGAAGCGCTTTCTCAATCTGATCGGCGGGTTCACCGGGTCGGTGCATAGTTATAGTTACGGGACGGCGGGGCCGCTGATCCCGCATCTGATCGGCCCGGAATATGATGATGCGGGCGAGTGTGCGCCGTCCTGGGACGGGATCGCGGGGCATTGCCGGCTGATGCTCGCCTTTGGCGGGTTGCGCATGTCCAACGCGCAAGTGCAAGCCGGGGGCAGCGGCGCGCACCGATCGCGCGAGTGGTGCGACCGGGCGCTGGCCAATGGCATGCGGATGGTGGTGTTCAGCGGCTCGCGCGACGACGCGCCCGCGCCGGACGTGGAATATGTGCCGATCCGGCCTAACAGCGACACGGCGGTGATGCTGGCCATGGCCTATGTGCTGCTAAAGGACGGGCGGGCGGACCTCGCCTTCATGGATCGCTGCACCAGCGGCTATGACCGCTTCGCCGATCATCTGACGGGGCGCGAAGACGGGGTCGTCAAGACGCCGGAATGGGCCGAGAGACTGTCGGGCGTGCCGGCGGCGCTGATCCGCGAACTCGCTTATGATCTTGCCGCGCAGCCCAGCCTCATCAACGTCGCCTGGTCGCTCCAGCGGGCGCGTTTTGGCGAGCTGCCCTATCAGGCCGCGCTGGGCCTCGCCTGCTTCGCGGGCCATGTGGGGAAGCCGGGTTGCGGCTTTGCGTTCGGGCTGACGGCAGTGGGATCGGTGGGGCAGCCGGTGCGCTATCTGAAGGGCCCTGCGGTGTCGCAGGGGCGCAACCCGGTGTCGCATTATATCCCGGTTGGGCGGATTACTGAATTGCTGGAGCGGCCCGGCGGTATGCTTGCCTATAACGGCCGCACGCTTGACCTGCCTGATATCCGCCTGATCTGGTGGGCGGGGGGCAATCCTTACCATCATCATCAGGATCTGAACCGCCTGCGCCGCGCGTGGGAACGGCCGGAGACGGTGATCGTGCATGAGCCGGTGTGGACCGCGACGGCGCGACTGGCCGATATTGTGCTGCCTGCCACTTTCCCGTTCGAGCGCAACGATGTCGCCGTCTGTTCGCGCGACAATTGGATCATCGCCAGCCGGCAGGTGTCGCCACCGCCGCCCCTCGTGCGCGATGATCATGCGATCTTCACCGATCTTGCCGCGCGCTTCGGCGTGGCGGACGCCTTTACCGAAGGGCTGGACGAACCGGGGTGGATCGCACGCCTCTATGATGGCTATAGGGACCGCTATCCCGATCTGCCGCCGTTCGATGCCTTCTGGGACCGGGGCTTCGCCGCGCTTGATGAAGGGCAGGATGCGCCCGCAAGCTGGGCGCTGTTGGGCGACTTCGTCGCCGATCCCGTCGCGTCCCCGCTCTCAACGCCTTCGGGGCGCATCGAGGTGCAGAGCGATGTGATCGCGAGCTTCGGCTATGACGAGTGCCCCGGCCATCCCGTCTGGCGCGCGCCGGAGGAATGGCTTGGTTCGCCGCTGGCGGAGCGCTTTCCGTTGCACCTGCTCTCACCCCAGCCGGCGCACCGGCTGCACAACCAGCTGGAGGCTGCCGGGCCGAGCCGCAATGCGCGGGTGGCGGGGCGCGAGCCGGTGACGCTGAACCGGGAAGATGCGGCGGCGCGCGGGATAAACGACGGCGATCTGGTGATGCTGTATAATGATCGTGGGCGGGTGCTGGCTGGCGCCGTGCTGTCCGATGCGGTGATGCCAGGCGTGTGCGTGCTGGCGACGGGGGCGACCTGGAATCCTGTCGATGACGAGGGCGGGCCGATCGACCAAGCGGGCAATCCCAATGTGCTGACCGCCGATATCGGCAGTTCGCGCCTGTCGCAGGGGCCAGCGCCCGGAAGCTGTCTGGTACAGGCCATGCTCTGGCCTATGGAGGATAAATGAAGGAAGAGCCGCCCGTTATCGTGGTCGGCGCCGGCATCGTCGGGGTCAGTGCGGCGCTCTATCTGCGCCGCGCGGGGCGTGGCGTGACGCTGGTCGATCCCCATGCGCCGGGATCTGGGGCTTCCTCGGGCAATGCGGGCTGTTTCAACCTGTCGTCCACTGTGCCCGTGTCGATGCCGGGCGTGGCAAAGAATGTGCCGCGCTGGCTGCTTGATCCGCAGGGGCCGCTCAAGATTCGCTGGCGCTATCTGCCCCGGCTGGCGCCCTGGCTGGTGCGGTTCCTGCGCGCCGGCACGCGGGACAAGGTGGAATATCAAGCGCGGGCGCTACGCGCGCTGATACTGCCGGCGCTGGAGGATGTGACAGCGCTCGCCCGGTCGGCGGGGGCGGGCTATCTGGTGAAGGCGGAAGGGCATCTGGTCGTCTATCGCAGCGAGGAGGCGTTTCGCGCCGACGCGCTGGGCTGGCACCTGCGCGACATCACCGGGACGGTGGTGGAGGAATGGGACGGGGCGACCTTGCGGGACTTCGATCCCGCTATCGCCGATACCTATGCCAAGGGCATCTTCATTGCGGAGAATGGCCATACGCCCGATCCCGCCGCCCTGGTGGCGCGGATGGCGGAGCAGTTCGTGCGCGAGGGCGGCGTGATTACGCGGGCGGCGGCGCTGGGCTTTGAGCGCGCGGGCGGGATGGTGACGGCGGTGCGGACCGATGCGGGCGTGCTGCCGGCGTCGGCGGTGTTGCTGGCGGCAGGCGCGCATTCGCGCAAACTGGCGGCGATGCTGGGGGACCGGGTGCCGCTCGATACGGAGAGGGGCTATCATCTGATGATCCGCGATCCCGAGGCGATGCCGCGCATTTCCATCCTCGACACGGCTGGCAAGTTCGTGGCGACGCCCATGGCGGGGGGCTTGCGGCTGGCCGGGACGGTGGAACTGGCGGGGCTGGACGCGCCGCCGGACTGGCGTCGGGCCGACATGCTGCTCGGACGGGCGAAGGCGCTGTTTCCGGCGTTGGCGGAAAGCTATCCTGAGGAGCGGCTGTCGCGCTGGATGGGGTTCCGGCCGTCCATGCCGGATTCCCTGCCTGTGCTCGGGCGAGCAAGCCGGATGGGCAATGCCTTCCATGCGTTCGGGCACGGGCATATCGGGCTGACGGCGGGGGCGACGAGCGGGCGGATCGCGGCGGAGATGATGTGTGGCGCGACGCCGGCCATCGATATGACCCCCTATCGTGTGGATCGGTTCTGACCATGGTCGCTCCCGTCATTGGCAAGGAATTGCTCTACCTGTCGGAGGCCGATGTGCTGTCGGTCATGCCGCCAGCGGCGGCGGTCGCCGACCAGATCGTGGCGCTGACGGCGGCGCGGGCGGCGGGCGACCTGTATATTCACCCCAAGGCGGTGATCGGCGGGCAGGATATGGCGACCTTCTTCGTCATGCCGGTGCTGATGCAGCAGGGTGTGTCGGGCATCAAATGGCTGGGCGGCGCGCCTTATAATCCTAGGCAGGGCATCCCCGCTTTCCTCGGCACTACGACGCTGAACGACGCGCAGACCGGCGCGCCGGTGGCGATCATCGGCGCGGCGGCGACCACCGTGATCCGCACCGCCGCGCTCAGCCTGCTGGCGGCCCGGCGGCTGGCAGCGCCGACATCGCGTACACTGGGGCTGGTCGGCGCGGGCATGCAGGCCGCAGCACATATGCGGGCGATGCGGGAAATCTTCCCGATCGAACGCATAATGGTGTCGAGCATCGGCGACACGGCGCAAGCCTTTGCCGAAAGCTGGAGCGAGCCTGGCCTGACCATCGAGCCTGCCACGGCCGACGCCGTGCTAGCGGAAGGCGACATCATCATCTCGGCGGTCGCCGCCGACCCGTCGCTCACTCCCTTCCTCGATGCTCGCCGAATGAAGGCAGGGGCCTTTGCCAGCATGCCCGATCTGGGCAAGCCTTGGATCATGCAGGGGTTGGAGGCGTTCGCGGCCATCTATACCGACGATATCGTATCGAGTACGGCGCGCGGCGCCACCGTCGAACAGATGGGCGCGGTCGCCTATGCCGGCGAGATCGCCGACCTTGGCGGCAACGCGCCGCCAGTCCTCGACCCCGGCGCGACCACCGCTTTTCTCTTCGCCGGCACGCCGATCGCCGATTTCGCTATCGCGATGCTGGTCTATCGCGCGGCGATGGATCAGGGTGTCGGCCGGATATTACCGCTTTGACCGGAGTACTATTTGCAGCATCGCGGCGACATGCCTACTGTTGGTGGAAATCGTGAAAGAGGATCGTGCAGGTGGTGACCGGATCATCGGAGACAAATGCAATGACTAGGTCATCGGATGAGGCGGTTGTGGACGGCATGGGGGAAAGCGCGGTCACGCGCACCTATGCGCAGTTGCTCGACCTTGTATTGAGCTTCGAGATCAAGCCGGGCGAACGGATCAACGAAAGCGAATTGTCGCGCCAACTGGGCGTCAGCCGCACGCCCCTGCGCGAGGCGCTCAACCGCCTTGTCACCGAGGGGATTTTGACCAGCCGTCCGGCCAAGGGCTTCTTTCGCCGCCCGATAACGGCGGAGGAGATTTTCCAGCTCTATCAGGTTCGCTCCGTACTGGAATTCGCCGGCATCAAGCTCGCGATCGAGCGCGTGACCGACGCGGAAATCGACGCGTTTGAGGCATTCATGGCGGAATCGCGCAAGGCAGCCGACGCGAGCGCTTCCACCCAGCTTGCGCTGGACGAGACGTTCCACGAGCGGTTGCTTGGCCTGTCGGGCAATCAGGAGATGGTGAATATCCTGCGCGGGGTGAACCGCAAGATCCGCTCGGTGCGCTGGATCGACCTGACCCGCGGCGGCCGGGCCGCGACGCAGGACGAACATGGCGCGATCCTGTCGGCGCTGCGCAACCGCGATCTCGCGGCCTGTTCCGGCATCCTGGAAGCGCATATCAGCCGCCGCTTCGACCAGATTGACAGCGCGATCCGCGAAGTCTACGGCCGCATCTATGCGGGGCCGCCGATGCAGGAACGGGTCGCCTAGGGTCAGGATCGTAATTGCAGAGCTAGGCGGTGTGAGCCTTTGAGGGTTTCATGGATCTGTCCGCACTGGCCGAGTCGGAGCCTGGTAGTGCTGTATCGGGTCTAACAGAGGCGAACGTCGCATTGACTCGACGCGGGCTTTTTTGGCCCATCTGACCACCTTCGCAGATCGTTCGTCCCTGCGTTCCCTCTCGGAACACCGCCCTCGGTCAGCTTTGACGCTGCACCGCTGGCAAACGGATTTTGTCCTATCTCACGCTTGGAACAAAGTGCCATCACGCAGCATGGCATGGATGATGACCGCGAGGCGGCGGTCCATGGCCTTGATCTGCTCGACCAGCTCAGCACGCGCAGACGGCAAGGACGCGGTCGCGTCAAGGCCCTGCGACAACGCTTCAAGCGCTACCCTATCGGCTACTTCCACATGGACATCGCCGAGGTGCGGACCGCCGGAGGCAAACTCTATTTGTTCGTCGCCATCGACCGCACCAGCAAGTCTGCCGTCACCCAACTCGTTGATAAGGCCGACAGGCGAACGGTATCGAGCATCGCCTCACCAAGCCGAACCATCCATGGACTAACCCAGGTCGAGCGGATGAACCGCACCATCAAGGACGCGACCGTCAAACGCTTCCACTATGGCAGCCACGAGCAGCTACGCGCACACCTTGCCGATTTCATCGATGCCTACATTTCGGTCGCAGGCTCAAGACCCTCAGCGACCTCACACCCTACGAATACATCGCCAAAATCTCGACTTCACAGCCCGATCGAATCATAATCAACCCGATCCACCAGATGCCGGGATTGAACACCTATGGTAGGTTGATCGCGCCTGAGGGCGCGCCCGGCGGACGCGCCCGTTCGTTTTCAAGCGTTTGAATTGTTACATCTTGTAGGACAAGCGCAGATAGCCGAACTGCCCCGGCACGTCGTAGCTGGTCGTGTCGAAATTCGCGCCGTCGCATGTTCCGCAAAGCGGCGGATCCTTATCGAACACATTGTTGACGCCGATTGTCAGGCGGGTGCGATGATCCAGCCAGTCGGGCGAGAAATAGGCCTGGATGTCCCCGTAGAAGGTCGCCTTCATGACATGGCCGTCGCTTTCAGTGACCTTGCTGAGATAGCGGCCGGTGAAGGACAATCCATAGCTTTCGGTCGAGTAGTCCAGCGTGGCGTTCGCCTTGAAATGCGGATAGGCCTGATCGCTCGCCCCGCACCGCTCCGTACCGGCGCACTTGATCGTCGGCGCGCCCAGATCCGCTGGGGGCTTGATGTTGTACTTCAGCAAATAAGCGGCGTTGATGTTGAGACCGATGGAGCCGTTGCCGATCATCTTCGAGCGGTAGTTCAGAGTGCCGTCGATCCCATCGGTTTCGATCGCGTTGAGGTTCTGGAGCACGCCGTCGATGCCCGCGACCGCACCGCTGCCGGTACGGGTGATCGCGGCACAGCTGATCGGATCGGCCTCGAACGCGCAACGCTGGAGCGTGAGCGTGGCGGGCACCGAGTCGATCGCATTCTTCAGCTTGATCGTGTAGTAATTGACCTCGATGCTGAACGTGCTGGCGAAGCTGTCGCGTGCCCAGGCCGGGCTATAGACGCCGCCTGCGGTCCAAGTCTTGGATGTTTCCGGCTTCAGACCCGTAAAGCCCTGCGAGAAAACGCCCAACTGACCGCCCTGCGGTTCGGCATAGCTGCCGCTGGCAGGGACGCCATTGGCAATGCAATTCGCCCGGACGGTCGCGTTGGTCTGCCATGGGCTGCCCGGCACATTCGTGCAGGGATCGTTGATCGTCGCGTCAGTGCGCGAACGGCCGGCATAGAGTTCACCAATGCTGGGCGCGCGAAGGCTTTCGGCATAACCGCCGCGCAGCAGCAGATCACGGGTCGGCTTCCACAGGCCCGAAACCGTGTAGGTGGTGTTGCTGCCGAAGCTGGAATAGTTGGAATGGCGCACCGCGCCGTCCAGTTCCAACTTCTGGAAAAAGGGCGTGTCGGACAGGATGGGGATGCGCAGTTCGCCATAGAATTCATCGACATTGAAGCCGCCGCGTGCAGGGCTGGTCGGCACGTCCGCCCCCAGGCCCGCTGTGATGATCGGGTCGGGAGTATAGGATGCCTGCTGATCGCGATGCTCATAGCCGACAGCGAAGCCCACTGCGCCACCAGGCAGGTCGAACAGGTCGCCCGACAGGTTGGCAGTGACGTCCCACAATTCCTGTTCGCTGCGGTCGCGCTCGTCGAAGGTCACATAATCGAGCATTGCCTGAGTTATCGACCCGGCGCCGCCGAAGATATTGAACGGTACGCAGGCACCGGTACAGGCGCCGACTGGCCCCAGCGCCTGGGCGAGCCTGGCGGCGTTGAGGTTGCCGGTGAAGACTTGGTGCGCATTATTGGTGCCATAGCTGCCATTGACGTCCCAATACCATTTATGATCGCCGACATCGAACGTGCCTTCCAGCGTGGCCGCCATTGTGAGCGTATCGACTTCCTGGCTGAAGATGCGCGGTCCGCCCTCTACGAAGCGGCGGCGGATCGTCGAATAGTTAGCCGATCCCGGATCGGCCGAGAGCGTGACACCAAATGGATTATAGGGGTTGCTGGCATCGACCGAGATCGTGTCCAGCAGGTTGCCGTTACCCGCATCGGGCCCGATGAACAGCGGAAGAAACGCTGCTTGCGTGGTCGACTCGCGGTGCTGATAGACCAGCCTTGTCCGCAGGCTGACAGCGTCGGAAAATTCAAACTTGCCGTTCAGAAAGGCGCCATAACGCTTTGAGGGCGTCAGCAGATAATTATAAGGCGCGAAGTTGAAAGAGTCCGTTGCGGACACATAGGGGCGATAGTCGCTCAGCACCGGCGTGCGGCCTATGATCGGATTGCTCAACGTCAGGCTTTGTCCCAGCACGTCGTAGCGGCCGTTGGGCGTGGCGCTCGAACAACCGCCATCCGCGCAACTGCTACCGCCGGCGGCGGGCCATTGCGAGATCGAGCGGTCGGCGGTGCTGACGCCTTCCTGCTTCACATAATTGCCGCCAAAGACGATCGAGACGCGATCGGACTGGATGCCGTAGCTGGCGTTGATGTCGTAGGTGTGCCCGTCGCCCTGACGATAGGTGCCGAACTGGGCCGACATGTCGAGGCCCTTTTGCGACTGGCGGGTGATGATGTTCACCACGCCCGCGACCGCGTCCGAGCCATAGAGCGGGGAAGCACCCGACTGCAGCACTTCCACCCGCTCAATCATGCTCTGCGGAATGGTGTTGAGATCAACGGAGGCCGGAATGCCACCAGCCGCCGATCCGTTGACGTAGCGCATACCGTCGACCAGCACGAGTGTCCGCTTGGCACCCAGATAGCGCAGGTCAATTTCGGCTGAACCCGAACTCACGCCGGTGCCGTCGGGCGGCCCACCGATATTCCCCGCATTGTTGGTCTTGGTATTGAGGCCGCCTGCGGCGCTCGGGATGCGTTGCAGCACGTCGGCGATCGAGGTCAGGCCGGTCCGCGCGATGGATTCCTGATCCACCGTGACGATGGGTTTGTCTTGTTCGGTGGGATCCCGGCGAATGCGCGATCCGGTGACGATAATGGCGTTGCCGTCATCGGCCTGCGGAACAGCGGACTGCGCTAATGCCGGCGCAGTCGCTCCAAGAACCGAAAGCATGACGCCGCAATACAAGGTATTTTTCAATCGCATGATTTTACCCCTTGATCGTCGTTCCCTGGAGTGGAGTGTTGCTGCTCTGCTGCCGGCTGGCAATCGCACTTCTGTTGCGGCGCACAACCTATGTCGGTTTTTTGTAATATGTTGCTACTTGGCAACAAACTGTTCGTCGCGTCTTTTCTACGATTGAACAGGCCGCCAGTTTGCTCATGATCGTCATGAAGATCTGATCGAAAAGCTACAGATTGTAACAACCCTTCTGGAGCGTAAAAGAGTCCCGCTTTCGTATGCGCTCGCTGAAGCATCGGCGTCAAGGATACGGTGGCCGTAGTGGCTTGGAGTATAGAGACTGATCCGGCATATTGCCTTCAGGTTAGGCACACCATCAATCCGAATATCTTTATCTCAAAGACTATTTTGATGGCTTTGTTATTTGTGGACAGCTTCTGTCGCAGCTCCTAATGGTGGATTTCGATGAGGCGAGTTATTTGATCGAGGTTTAGCGGCGACTGATGGCTGCTTTCTTCACGCTGTGCATAGAGCCATTATCCCGATTCTCACCTAAATCGGTCAGACCGCAGCTAAACGCTGCGCCCCAATAGCAGATATCCGCAGTTTTCGTGGATTTTGGGTGTTGCAACAGGCACCACTTGCTCAGGATTGTTCAACTGGAAAATGGTTAGCGCGCTGGAAGCGGTCAAGCGACCCTGATACGACATACGGCGCATGATTTTATCTGCCCGACGGCGGACGGGCAGCTTCGCTCTTCTTCGCCCTCGATGGACGCAAGGTCGTCTTTCAACCCGATCGGCCTGGGTCTTTCCCCGTGGCTGCGTGTTGTTCGCGTATGACAACGGCAATCATGGAACGTTCAGGTGGCTGCGCCTGTGGCGCATTGAGGTTCGTAACCCGAGGTGATGCGTCACGTGTGGGTCTTTGTCACTGCCTTGTTGGTCATGGTGCCGAGGCAGATCAGGCTGACCTCGATCCCGGTGCGTCCCAATGTGCGATATTCCATTCCGTATCCCTATAGAAGCTGGCCTCCGCCCATTCTCCTTAGACGCTGGAGGCGGCAGGACACTCAAGATAATTTCATAAAGCGTTGAGCAAGCCTGTTTTCACGGTCGCCGGCCCATTCTCCTTAGACGCTGGAGGCGGCAGGACACTCAAGATAATTTCATAAAGCGTTGAGCAAGCCTGTTTTCACGGTCGCCGGAGCCCGGCGGAACGGGAAAATGGCCGCGCGGCCGCCGATCGTTTCGTGCTGCGTGCGCTCCGGGCCGCGAAAGGACCGATTGCGGCCCTCCGTTCCGCCCGCTAAGGTCGCCATGGTTCTTTGTCATCGAAGGATCACCGCCCTTGTCCAGCCGGGACGTCCGACAGGGATGACCGGCGCCGCGCCGAACCGCGCTTTTCTCCAGAGCTGGATATCGAAGGATCACCGCCCTTGTCCAGCCGGGACGTCCGACAGGGATGACCGGCGCCGCGCCGAACCGCGCTTTTCTCCAGAGCTGGATATGCCCGCCACCGTGCCTGATTTACCTGATCCAGCGGATGCGCTTGCCAAGGTCGGTCGCCGCCTGGATGCCCGCGGCCTGGCGCCCGCGACCGCCGGCAATTATTCCGCCCGGCTGGCCGACGGGACGATCCTCATCACCCGGTCGGGCGCGCATAAGGGGCGCCTCGATGCCGCGCAGTTCATGCGCGTGGCGGCGGACGGCACGGCCATCGACGCGGGCCGATCCTCTGCCGAGACGTTGCTGCACTGCCTGATATATGCCGTCGATCCCGCTGCCGGGGCGGTGCTCCACACCCACTCCGTCGCCGGCACGGTCCTCAGCCGCGCGCTGGCCGGCCGGGACGGGATCGAGCTGGCCGGATATGAGTTGCTCAAGATTTTTCCGGGCGTCGCTACCCATGAGGCGAGCGTCACCCTGCCACTGGTGGACAACAGCCAGGACATGCCCGCGCTCGCCGCCCTGCTGCGGCCGATATTGCTGGCGCAGGAGCGGCTGGTGCCGGCTTTCTACATTCGCGGCCACGGGCTTTACGCCTGGGGGCTGACGCTGGACGCGGCCGAGGCGATGGTGGAGGGGTGCGAATTCCTGCTGGCCTGCGCCTGGGAAGAGATGAAGCTGAGGGGAGGGGGCCGATGACCAGGCTGATCCAATATGACGACAGCCCGCCGCATGGAGCGCGGGGCCGGTTGGACGATCACGGCGCGATCGCCGCCATCCTGGAGCCGACGGGCGTGCGGCTTGAGCGGTGGGAGGCGGGCGCTCCGCTCTCGCCCGACGCGGCGGATGCCGAGATCATGGCCGCCTATGCGGAGGACATAGAGCGGCTGAAGGCGCGGGGCGGCTACCGGTCCTGCGACATCGTCAAGATGACCCCGGACCATCCCGACCGCGAAGCCATGCGTGCCAAATTCCTGGCGGAACATGTGCATGACGATGATGAAGTCCGCTTCTTCGTCGAAGGAGCGGGCCTGTTCTACATTCGCTTCGGCGGCACGGTCCATGCGCTGGAATGCACGGCGGGGGACCTGATCGTCCTGCCCGCAGGGACGCCGCACTGGTTCGACACCGGGGAGCGGCCGCGTTTCACGGCCATCCGCCTGTTCACGACGCCGGAAGGCTGGGTCGCGCGGTTCACGGGCGATGAGATCGCCCGCGCCCTCCCCCTCTATCAGGGGGCGGCATGACGCCGGGCGCAATCGTCACCGACATAGAGGGCACCACGTCCAGCATCGCCTTCGTCCATGACGTGCTTTTCCCCTATTCCCGGGCGCGGCTTGAGCGCTTCCTCACCGATCATCCGGACGCGGCGGCGGCGATATTCGATGCCGTGCGCGCGGAAGCGGGCACGGACCTGGACCGGCAGGCCTGCGTCGCCCTTCTGCGCCAATGGCATGATGCCGACCGCAAGATCGGGCTGCTCAAGCAATTGCAGGGCATGATCTGGGCGGACGGCTATGCGCAGGGGCATTTCACCGGCCATGTCTATCCCGACGCGGCCGAAGGGCTGCGCCGCTGGCATGACGCGGGCATTGCCCTGCATGTCTATTCGTCGGGGTCCGTGGCGGCGCAGAAGCTGCTCTTCGGGCATAGCGATCATGGCGACCTGACGCCGCTGTTCGCGGGCTATTTCGATACGGCGGTCGGCGGCAAGCGGGAAGCGCGCTCCTATCGCGCCATTGCCGATGCGCTGGACCGCCCGCCCGCCGAGATATTGTTCCTCTCCGACACGCCGGAGGAACTGGCGGCGGCGACGGAGGCGGGCCTTGCCGTGACCCTGCTGGCGCGCGACGGGGCACCGGCAGACAGCCGCTTTCCCATAGCCGACAGCTTCGACGCCATCGGATGGCAGGAGGATCGCCGATGAGCTACACCGCCCTGGACGAACGCAGCGTCGGCCCCTTTCTGGCCGATATAGCCCCCATTGCCGAGCGTCTGGGCGGCAGGCCGGGCGATTGGACGGTGGCGGAGGTCGGGGACGGCAATCTCAATCTCGTCTTCCTGGTGACCGGGCCGTCGGGGGGCGTCGCCGCCAAGCAGGCGCTGCCCTATGTGCGCATGGTGGGCGAAAGCTGGCCGCTGCCGCTGTCGCGCGCCTATTATGAGCGTCTCGCCCTGGCCGATCAGGCCGCCCATGCGCCTGCGCGCGTCCCCGCGCTGCTGCATCATGACGATGCCATGGCGCTCACGGTGATGGCGTTGCTCAAACCCCACCGCACCCTGCGCGGCGCGCTTGTCGAAGGGGAACGCTACCCGCTGCTTGCCAGCCATCTGGCCGAATTCCTGGCCGATACGCTGTTCTTCACCTCCGACCTCGCCGTGCCGGTGGTGGACAAGAAGGCGCGCATCGCCGCCTATCTGGGCAATACGGCCATGTGCCGGATCACAGAGGACCTGATCTTCGACGAACCCTATTTCGACGCGCCTATGAACCGTCATACCCGGGGGCTGGAGGACATCGTCGCCGCCTTCCGGACGGACGTGCCCCTCCGCCTTGCCGCGCAGCGGATGAAGGCGCGCTTCCTCGCCGCGCCGGAGGCGTTGCTGCATGGCGATCTCCACACCGGATCGGTGATGGTGACGGCGGACGATACGCAGGTGATCGATCCCGAATTCGCCTTTTACGGGCCGATCGGCTTCGATGTCGGCATGGTGCTCGCCAATCTCTGGATGGCCTATCTGGCCCAGCCCGGCCAACGTCCGGCGGAGCGGCCCGACCCCTGGCTGCTGGACCAGTCCGAAACATTGTGGAAGGGCTTTGCAAAGCGCTTCACCGGGCATGGGAACGCCCTCGACCCCCAGGCGGAACATGGCGCGCTGCATGCGCTTGCCAAGGGCGATGCCGATCTGCGCGCGGCGGCGATGGAGGATGTGCTCGCCGGCATCTGGACCGACGCGCTGGGCTTTGCCGGTTGCGAGATGATCCGGCGCATCCTCGGCCTTGCCCATGTCGCTGATTTCGAAAGCATCGCGGATGAAGCCCTGCGCGCCGATTGCGAGCGCCGGGCGCTCCAGATCGCGCGCAGGCTGCTGGTCGATCGCGCCGCCTTTCCCGGCATCGCCGCCGTGTCGCATGCAATCCGGCTGGACAGGGCGCCCGCATGAGGCTGGAGGGCAGGGCCACGCGCTCCATATGGCTGGAGCCGGATGGATGGAGCGTCGGCATCTTCGACCAGCGGCGCCTGCCCTGGGCGTTGGAGCGGCTGGTCCTGAAAACGCCCGGACAGGCGTTCGACGCCATAGCCGACATGGCCACGCGGGGCGCGCCGCTGATCGGCGCCGTCGCCGCCTATGGGCTGGCGCTGGCCTTGCGCGAAGACCCGAGCACCGCGTCGCTGGAGCGCAGCTTCGCCCATCTCGCCTCGGCGCGCCCGACGGCGGTCAACCTGCGCTGGGCGCTGGAGAGGGTGCGGGCCGCCGTCGCGGAACGCCCGGCCGACGAACGGGCGGCGCTGGCCTATGCACAGGCCGCCCGCCTCTGCGACGAGGATGTCGCGGCGAACCGGGCGATAGGCGAAGCCGGCCTGCCCCTCATCCGGGAAATCGCCGCGCGCAAGGGCGGGGAACCGGTCAATATCCTCACCCATTGCAATGCCGGCTGGCTGGCGACGGTGGACTGGGGCACGGCGACCGCGCCCATCTATCTCGCGCATGACGAGGGCCTGCCCGTCCATGTCTGGGTGGATGAGACGCGACCCCGGAACCAGGGCGCGCTGACCGCTTTCGAACTGGCGGGCCACGGCGTCCCGCACAGCGTCGTGGTCGACAATGCCGGCGGCTTGCTGATGCAGCAGGGCAGGGTGGACATGGTCATCGTCGGCACCGACCGGGTGACCGCCAATGGCGATGTCTGCAACAAGATCGGCACCTATTTGAAGGCGCTGGCGGCGCAGGCGCATGGCATAGCCTTCCACGTCGCGCTTCCCTCCAGCAGTTTCGACCCCGCGACGCCGGACGGCGCGGCCGTGCCGATCGAGCAGCGTGCCTCCGACGAGATACGCTTCATCCCCGGCCCCGATGATCATGGCGCGCAGACCCGCGTCGGCATCACCGCATCGCCCGCCTTCAACCCGGCTTTCGACATTACGCCAGCCGGCCTGGTCACAGGCTATGTCACGGAAAAGGGCTTGATCAGGGACGCGGCGGGCCTTCTCACGCTCCGTTGACCGGTACCGGGCTGAGCGGCTTGACCTCGCGAATGACGACCAGCGTCTTGAACGTGCGGATGCGGTCATTGGCGGCGAACAGGCGCTGCGCCAGATCGTCATAGCCCCCCATGTCACGCGCCACGATGCGCAGCGCGAAGTCATGATCCCCGGTGACGTTCCAGGCCTCCAATATCTCGGGCTCGTCACGGAATATCTCCATCATCTCGTTCATCGTGTGCGCGCTTTCGCGTTCCAGCGAGACGAGGACGATCATGGAGAGGGGCCAGCCCAGATTCCTCGGCCTGACGATGGCGATCTCGCGCTCGATCACCCCGATCGCGCGCAGGCGCCGAATGCGGCGGTAGCAGGCGGGCGGCGACAGGCCGACGGTTTCGGCGAGGGCGGAGACCGGTCGCTGCGCATCGGCCTGCAACAGTTCGACCAGTTTCCGGTCGAAGGAATCGAGGAGATCGTTTTTCATCGCCCTCAAAGGATAGGCGATAAATTTTATCGGAAAAGCGACAAAATCGAACGCACTTATCGCATGCGTTGCGCTAGCTATGCCGCGTCCGTCCATCCATATTCGAGTGTTGCATGTCCAGCGTTGCCGCGCCCCGCCCCCTTTCCACGCGCGTGGATCCTGTCGCCTTCGGAGCGCTCTCCCTCTCCCTTTTGTCGGTCACTTCCGGCGCGTCGCTGGCCAAGCGGCTGTTCCCGCTCGTCGGGCCGGAGGGAGCGACGACGCTGCGCCTCATCGTCGGCGCCGTGATCCTGTCGCTGGTGTTCCGGCCGTGGCGGCTGGACTGGCGGGCGGGCTGGCGGCCGCTGCTGGCCTATGGCGTGGTGCTGGGCGTCATGAACCTCTCCTTCTACAATGCGCTGGCCTATATTCCGCTGGGGCTGGCGATTGCGATAGAGTTCACCGGCCCCCTGACGGTCGCCCTGCTCACCTCCCGGCGGAAGCTCGATTTTCTCTGGATCGGCCTTGCTGTGCTGGGCCTGGCCAGCCTGCTGCCGCTCTGGGGCGCGGCGTCCCAGCTCGACTGGCGCGGCATTGCGCTGGCGCTCCTCGCCGGCGCGTGCTGGGCGGGCTATATCCTGATCGGCCGGCGTGCAGGCCGCATGCACGGAGCGGCCGCGTCCGCCGGCGGCATGATCGTCGCCACCCTGCTCATTGCGCCGGTGGGATTGGTCCATGCCGGTGCCGCGCTGCTGACGCCGCAGGCGCTGCTGCTTGGCGTGGCGGTGGGCATCGTGTCCAGCGCCATCCCCTATTCCCTGGAGATGGTCGCCCTGCCCAGATTGCCGTCCAACACATTCGGCATCCTGATGAGCGCGGAGCCGGCCGTCGGCGCGGTCATGGCGCTGATCCTGCTGGGCGAGGTGCTGACGCTGTCCCAATGGTTCGCGATCGGCCTCATCATCTGCGCGTCCATCGGCACGGCGGTCACCGCCCGGGCGGGGGAGGCGATGGAGCAGCCCTGATCGCCCGGCGGCGCAACCGGAAGGGCGGCTGACCTATGTGACGCAAGGGCCGGGGCGACGATTGCCGTCACCGGCGGCAAGCCGATCCTGTAGCGGCGGCGCACCGCCATCGGGCACAGTGAGCGTCTGCCCGGCCAGACGCATGCGGAGATCGTGGGCAGCGTCGACGATGGCGAAGATTTGCAGGCGATGGCGATCGCAGCGCGCGGATGGAGGCCGCTGCCGCATCCCGTTGCGATCCGCAGTCTGCCGGCCCGGCGGGATGGCGGGCCGAACAGGGAACCAATGCCGGGTGCGGTCCATTCCACATCCATGCACATCATCAGCAAAGCCGCCGCCATGCCCGCGACCGGATCGGCAGGAACCGGATCATGAGCAGGGGACGGGACGCGACCTCGCCCTGGCGGATGCCCGCAGGCGCGTGGAAGGACGTGCTCATGCGCACATGGAAGGAAAGCGCGGCGGACAATGTCGGGCTGGTCGCTGCGGGCGTGTCATTCTATGCCTTCCTGGCGTTGCTGCCCCTGCTCGGCGCCATCGTGCTGACCTATGGGCTGGTTGCCGATCCGCAGACGGTGACGCAAAACATGGCGGCGATGACGCGGGTCATGCCCACGGACATCGCCCGCTTCATCGGCGAACAATTGATGTATGTCGTCCAGACCTCCGGCGGGAAGAAGGGGCTGGGCGTGCTGGTGGCGCTGGCGCTGGCGCTGTTCAGCGCGCGCAATGGCGCGGCGGCGATCGTGACGGCGCTCAACATCGCCTATGAAGAGGAGGAGAAGCGAGGCCTGGTAAAGGTGAACCTGCTGGCGCTTCTCATCACGGCCGGGGCGGTCGCGATGGCCGTATTCGCCCTGCTGTCCATGACCGTCCTTGCCTATGTCGAGGCCTGGCTGCCGTCCTCGCCGGTCCTTGCCATGCTGTCCAGGCTCATGTCCCACCTCCTCCTCGCGCTGGCGGCGGCGGCGGCGGCGGCGACGCTCTACCGCTTCGGTCCATCGCGCGACCGCGCTCGCTGGATGTGGCTGACCCCCGGTTCCCTGTTCTTCGCGGCGGCATGGGTGCTGCTGACGCTCGGCTTTGGAATATATGTGGCGAATTTCGGCAATTACGGGGCCACCTATGGATCGCTGGCGACCGTCATCATTTTGCTGACCTGGCTCTATCTGTCCAGCTACATCCTGATCTTCGGCGCGGAACTCAATTCGGAACTAGAGCACCAGACGGCGCGCGACACGACCGAAGGCGACGAACGCCCGCTGGGGCAGAGGAACGCCTGGGTGGCGGATCATGTCGCGCAGGGAACGCGGGCGGGCGAAGATGGACCAACCCAAGTTACCAAATTGGGTTAGTCCAAATCTTCGTTGCAGGATCATCGATATTCATGATCTTTCGAAGGTCCGTCCAAATATCAATTCACCGCAAATCAGGGAAAAGGCACGGAACCGCGCCAGTTTCATAATGTTCATCCCGTACAGCCCAGGAGATGAATTTATGCAGACGCCATCCGATGATCGGAACGACTTGCGCAGCGAACTGCGCAACGATGCCGAAAACCTGACCAGTGCCGCGACCGACCGCCTCCATGAAGAGGTGGACGCGCGCAAGAGCCCGCTGGTCGATCAGGCCAAATCGGTCTCCGCCGCGCTCGACCGGGCAGCGGGCGAAATGGGCGAGGGCGCGATGCCGTCCTGGATCAGATCGACGCTGGAACAGGGCGCGCAGCAGATGCGGCGCCTTGCCGAAACCATCGAGCAGAAGGACTCCCGGGAACTGGCCGGCAGCATCCGCCACCTCGCCCGCGACAATCCCGTGACCTTCCTGACCGCCTGCGCGGCGGCGGGATTTGCCGCCAGCCGCATCTTCCGGGCGGAGGCGGACGGCAGCGCCGCAGGTGCCGCCATGGCACCGCCGGCGCCCCAGCCGCAGCCCTATACGACCGTCACGACGCCCGTGTCGCCTTCCGGAACGGGAGGGGTGATATGAGCGACCCGCAACCGGACCGCGCCAGCGTCGCCGGAGCCGGCGGCGGCAGGGACGAGGACATAGCCTCGCTCCTCCGCGCGCTCATGGGGCAGGGGACGCATCTGGCCGAACAGCAGATCGCGTTGTTGAAGGCCGAAGTGCGGGAATCCGCCACCAGCGTGAAACTGGCCGTCGGCTCGGTCGCGGTCGCGGCCGTGGTCGGCATCGCCGGGCTTGGCGTATTGCTGATGGGCCTTGCCTATCTGCTGGCCGACGCCATCGACCATCTGGGCTTTGCTACGCTGATCGTCGGCATCGTCGCCCTGATCGTCGCCTTCATCCTCTATCGCGGGGCGCTGGCCAAGGTTCGCGCCGCCGAACTCGCGCCCGAACGCACGCAGCACGTGCTGGAACGCACACCCTCCGCCCTGCGCGGCGACCTCAATCCGGAGCACAGACCATGACCGACACGCTTGACCGAGATCCCGACGCCATCGAGCGCGACATCCGCCGCACGCAGGAGGATATGAGCCGCACGATCGACAGGATCGGAGACCGGTTGACGCCGCGCAACCTGTTCAACGCCCTGCTGGACAAGGCGGATGAACATCATGTCGACGCCCGGACGCTGCTGGACGGCGCGCGGCGCAACCCCATTGCGCTTGGGCTGATCGCCGCCGGCACGATCTGGCTGATCAGCGACAAGGACTCCCCATTCCCCAGCTTCGGCTCCGGCACGGGCAACCGCCATGTCGATCCGCACCATCGCGATTATGTGGCCCATATGTCCGGCATCGAGATTCGCGATGGGGAAGATGCGGTCGCCTATCAGCGCCGCCGCGACGCGGCACGCGCCAACTATCTGATGCTCGAACGCCGGCACGATGAGGATGAGAGCAGCTTCCGCCAGCGGCTCGACGACCTGACCGACAAATTCCGGGAAAAACGCCATGCCTGGGCGCAGGGTTCGGGGCAGGCGCGCGACGCCGCCGGACATGCGGCCGCGCAGGCCACCGAAAGGGCCCGCAGCCTTTATGACGACAATCCCTTCGTCGGCGGCCTGATCGCCGCTGCGGTGGGCGCGGCGCTGGGATCGGTGCTGCCGCTCAGCCGGACGGAACAGGAAAGGCTGGGCGCGCTGGGCGAGAAGGCGCGCGGCATGGCGGCCGAACAGAAGGACGCTTTGGCCGAAACGCTGCGCGAAAAGAAGGACGAGCTTGTCGAGAAGGCGGATTCAACGCTCCAGCAGGGTGGACATTCGGCGCCCCCGCAACCCTCCTGACCGGGACGGGGGTGAGGCCGCGCCGCCACATGCGCATGATCTGCATCTGGCCGCGCGGTTTATGCACTCGCAAAACAGCCGCTTGATCTCCACATTGGCGCGATGAAAGTGTCGACCTTCGCCAGCGCTGAACCCGCCATCCTCAACCGCCGCCTGCCCGATCCGGTGCGGGCGGTGATTTTCGACATGGACGGCACGCTGCTCGATACCGAGGCGGAGCATCGGCGCACCATGGCGGAGGCGGCTGCCGCGCTGGGCTGGCCTTTTTCCGAGGCGTTGCAGCTTGCCATGGTTGGCATTCACCGCGATGCGAACCGAGTGATGCTGGCGGAGCATTTCGGCGCGGACTTTCCGCTGGAGCAGTTCTACGCCGACAGCGACCTGCTGTTCGAGGCGGCGTTGGAGGCCGCCATTCCCAAGCGGCCGGGCGTCGAACCAACTTTGGCCAGGCTTGCCGCGGCAGGCATTCCCATGGCCGTCGCGACCTCGACGGAGGCGCCCCATGCCTGCCATCGCCTCGAAAAGGCGGGCTTGCTCGACTATTTCGACGTGATTGTGACGCGCAACGATGTGGAACGGCCCAAGCCGCATCCCGAACCCTATCTGCTGGCGGCGAAGCGCCTGGGCGTGGCGGTTGCCGATGCGGTGGCGGTGGAGGACAGCTATGCCGGGGTGCGTTCGGCGGCGGCGGCCGGCATCGCGACCGTGATGGTGCCTGACCTGCTCCCGCCCACCGACGCGGAACGGGCATTGGTCGCGGCGGTGCTCCCCAGCCTGCACGACCTTGCCGCCATGATCCTGCCCTCGGCGAAGGGCTGACCCTGCTCGTCCCGCGATCCTGACCCTTCGTCGCAAAGCCGGTTGCTTCGCCCGCGCTCTTGGAATTGGGGAGCCGATGTGGGACAGCGGAATCTGGATCGCTGACAGGAAGATACCGGGACCTTATGCCGCTGCCTAGCCGATGGAAGATCCTGCCCTGGGCTTGCGGTGCCGCCGGCATCGCGCTTTCGGCCGCATCGGTGCGGGCGGCCGATCCCGCACCGTTCGAGCTTGGCGGGCCGGGTCTGCGCATCACGGTCATGCGGGGCAAGGACGTGCTGCCCATTGCGCAGGTGCCCAGCCTGGCCGAAGGCGACAGGCTGTCGATCGGGGCCGACCTGCCGGAGGACCAGGGCGCAAGATTCCTGCTGCTCTCCACCTTCCTGCGGGGCGCCACCAATCCGCCGCCCAAGGATTGGATCAAGTCCGCCGAAACCTGGAAGAAGAAGGCGAAGGACAACAGCCTCAGCCTGACCGTGCCGAAGGGCGCGCGGCAGATGACGCTGTTCCTGGTGCCGGATACGGGCGGCGCGGAAGGCACGATCGAAGATGCGGTGCGCGGCAAGCCGGGGGAGTTCATCCGCGCGACGCAGGAACTCAATCAGGCCTCGCTCGATCGGTCGCGGCTGGATGCCTTCATGGCGGCGATCCGGGCGCAGGAAAACACCCATCCCGAATATCTGCGTTCGGTCGCCCCTGCCTTGGCGCGCAGCCTGTCGATGAAGCTGAATGACGAATGCCTGTCCAAGGTGGTCGAGCTTCAGGCCAATTGCCTGCTGGAAAATCGCGAACAACTGGTGCTGGCTGACGTGCACAGCAGTTCCATTGCAGAGACCCTGACCGGCGCGCCCACCGATCTGGCGCTGCAACTCAGTTCCACGCGGGAGGCGGGCTATGGCTTTTACAGCCCCTATATCGGCGTGGTGCGCGATCTGGCGAAGATTTTCGGCGCGTTCAGCAATCCGGAGTTAGACTATCTGCCGACGCTCAGCGTCCGGCGGGACGATGCCGCCGCGCTGCTGCTCAACAAGGCGCCCTCGTTCCAGAAGCCCAAGTCGGTGCTGGTCGTCGGCATGCCCGCGATCGAGGCCGACAGCCCGCCCCGCCTGCGCAGCGCGGCCAGCGGCCCGATCTGCGCGGCGCGTCCCGGCGTGGTGCTTCCTGTCGAGGGCGCGCCGCTCATCTACTCGACCGCCTATGCGCGCAACATGACGGTGAAGCTGACGGCCGCCAGCGGCGAGACGATAGACCTGCCCGTGGAAGCGCGGGCGGACCGGGGCGGCTATGTGGTCAAGGGCAATGACCCGCTTCCTGCCGTCTTCAAGGGTACGGTGAAGGGGCATCTTTCCGGCTATTGGGGTTTCGAGCGGTTCGAGGGACCGGACTTCTCGCTGCAACTGCCCGGCGACGCGCGGTGGAAAGTGGCAGGCGAGGAACCGACGCTGGTGGTCGGTCGCGACAATGGCCTGACCCTGACCGGCGAAGCGCCTGCCTGTGTCGAAGGCGTGACCTTGCGGCAGGGGGACGGCGCGCCCCAGTCCCTGCCGTGGAAGGTGCAGGGGACGGACGCCCTGCTCCTGACCCTTCCACTGGCCGACCGCAAGCCCGGAGACATCAGGATAGAGGTCAAATATCAGGGCGTCGCCACGCCTTCCGTCCTGTCGCTCAAGGCCTATGCCCAGGCCAGCAGGCTGGACGCGCTCAGCCTGCATGCGGGGGACAACAGCGCGGTCCTTTCCGGCCAGCGGCTGGATCAGGTCGCCGCGGTTGAGCTGTCCGGGATGGTGCTGGCGCCCGGTGAACTGGTGCGCGACGGGTCCGTGGACCGGTTGCGTCTTTTGGCGAAGGGCGAGGGCGCTGCTCTGAAGGCTGGCGACCGGGCGACGGCGCGGGTACGGTTGAAGGACGGCCGCTCCGTCGATCTGGCCGCCACTGTCGAGGAAGCGCGCCCCCGGCTGGCCCTGCTCAGCAGGAGCGTTTCGCAAGGTACGAGCGCAGGCCGCAGCCTCCAGCTTTCCGGGGAGGATCTGCTGCCCGACGACGGGCGGCTGGTCTTCTCGGTCCGGGCGGAACAGGGGGCGTCTTTCCGACCGGACGATGCGCTGGAGGTCGCTTCGGCGGATGGAGCGAAATCCGTCAGGCTGGGAAGCGCCAGCGGACTTCGGCTGTCCGGCCCGGATGTGATGGTGGCGACCCTGGACCCGGCGGCGCTGGCGCCCGCGTCGGGTCCGCTGCGCTTCCGCCTGTTGCGCGGCGATGGCTCCAGCGACTGGCAGCCGCTCGTGACGCTCGCCCGCCTGCCGCATATCGATGGCGTCAGTTGCGAGGCGCAGGATTGCACGATCAAGGGCCGCGATCTGTTCCTGATCGAGGCCGTGGATGGCGCGCCCGGCTTTGAAAAGCCGACGATGGTCACGCAGGGCTTCACCGGCTCCAGCCTGTCCGTCCCGGCGCCAAGGGACGGCAAACTCTACATCCGCCTGCGCGACGCAAGGGACCAGGCAGTCATACTCGATCTCAGTTGATCAGCCGCGTTCAGCGCTTGCGTCCGTGAGAGGCCCGGGCAAGTCCAAACCCGCGTCTCCCCTGGTTTTGCAGGAAATTTTCCAAAATCCTATTTTTCCTGTTGACCGACTCATTCGACGCGCCTAGATGCCACTCCACCGACGCGGTGATGACCTCCGGTTTTCGCTGCGAACGGTCGCCAATATCAAGGATGGCCAAATCCTCGAATGAAAGTTCGAGGATCGCTGGTTGTCCGCTTCTGATGTTCGGTGAAGCTCTTTGACATTGTTGATTGATGAAGGGACATGTGGGCGGCGGCTCCGGGTTCCTGCGGCTTCTAGGCGCAGGGTGCTCGGTTAAAATAGCCATCCTCACAA
>NZ_LTAB01000020.1:0-81415 GCF_001580035.1 Sphingobium sp. 22B
GCCCGGCCTATCTCTTCCTCTCCGACAATGCGGTGACGGATTTCCGCACCTTCGCGCGCCTCTGGTCAGCACGTCCAGGCAGGCCATGCGGATGGCGACGCCCATTTCCACCTGTTCCGTGATGGCGGAGCGTTGCGGGTGATCGGCGACGACGCTGGCGATCTCCACGCCCCGGTTCATCGGGCCGGGGTGCATCACCAGCGCGTCGGGTCTGGCGATGGCCAGCCGTTCCGGCGTCAGTCCGTAGAGCATGTGATATTCGCGCGGGGAGGGGATGAAGGCGCCGTCCATCCGTTCATTCTGGAGCCGCAGCATCATGACGACGTCCGCGCCCTCCAGCCCTTCGTCCATGCGGGTGTAGGGCGTCGCGCCCAGCATCTCGACCTCCGGCGGCATCAGCGTCGGCGGGGCGACGGCGCGGACCTGCGCGCCGAGGGCCGCGAGGCAGAGCATGTTCGAGCGCGCCACCCGGCTGTGCAGCACGTCGCCGCAGATCGCGACGATCAGCCCTTCGAACCCGCCCTTGCGCCGGCGGATGGTGAGGGCGTCGAGCAGGGCCTGGGTCGGATGCTGGTGCCAGCCGTCGCCCGCGTTCAGCACCGGGCAGTCGACCTTGTCCGCGATCAGCGCGACCGCGCCGGAGCTGGCGTGGCGGATGACGATCACATCGGCGGCCATGGCGTTGAGCGTCATGGCGGTGTCGATCAGCGTCTCGCCCTTCTTCACGCTGGACTGGCCGGCATGCATGTTGACGACGTCGGCGCCCAGGCGCTTGCCCGCGATCTCGAACGACAGCAGCGTGCGCGTGCTGTTTTCGAAAAAGGCGTTGATCTGGGTCATGCCGGCCAGCCGGTCGTCATGCTTGCGCGCGCCGCCCCGGTTGCTCCTGGCCCAATGTTCCGCCTCATCGAGGAGGAAGCGGATTTCCCATGGCTTGAGGTCCGCGATGGAGAGCAGATGCCGATGCGGGAACAGCGCCCGGCCGGTCAGGTCGCCCCCTTCAAGATCGGACTGGGTGGAGGAAACGGGGATGTCGGGCATGAGCCGACGCTTTAGGCGAGGGTGGGGAAGAGGGCAAGTATGCTCCCCTTGCTGCGGGGCAGGTTCAGCCCCGTCCGAGCCAGCGGCCCAGCAGCGCGCCGTCCTTCATCACCTCCCGCGCGGCATTGTGGCCGGGCGCGCCGGTCACGCCGCCGCCCGGATGGGTGCCCGCGCCGCACATGTAGAGGCCCTTCAGGGGTCCGCGATAGGCGCCGTGGCCCAGGACCGGGCGCGCCGCCCAGAGCTGGTCCAGGGTCATGTTGCCATGCATGATGTCGCCGCCGACCAGCCCGAATTTCCGTTCGAGGTCGAGCGGGGAGAGAATGTCCCGCGCGATCACCGATCGGGCGAAGCCGGGCGCATGGGCGTCGACCGTGGCGACGATGCGATCCGCCGCCGCCTCCCGCTCATCGTCCCAACGGCGTCCGTCGGGCAGAACGGGCGCGAATTGCTGGCAGAAGAGGCTGGCCACATGGCAGCCGGCCGGGGCGAGGCTTTCGTCCACGGTCGAGGGGATCAGCATCTCCACGATCGGCTCGCGCGACCAGCCTTCGCGCTTCGCGTCCATATAGGCGCGGTCCATATAGTCGAGCGTGGGCGCGATGATGATGCCCGACTGGTGATGTTCGCCCATGCCGGGCAGGCAGGTGAAGTCGGGCAGGGACGACAGCGCGACATTCATGCGGAAGGTGCCCGACGCCGTTTTGAACCCGCGGATGCGCCTCAGGAAATCCGGCGGCAGGTCGGCGGGGTCCATCAGCCGCTCGTAGAGCAGTTTCGGCCCCACATTGGCGATGACGGCCCTGCCCATCACCTCCTCGCCGCTTTCCAGCCGGACGCCCACGGCGCGCGCGCCGTCGACCAGCACGGATGCGACCGGCGCCTCCAGGCTGATTTCCACGCCGAGGCCGCGCACCACCTGCGCCATGATCCGGGTGATCGTGCCCATGCCGCCGACGCTGTGGCCCCAGGCGCCCTTCTTCCCGTTCACCTCGCCGAAGACATGGTGCAGCAGCACATAGGCGCTGCCCGGCGCGTCGGGGGAGGCATAGTTGCCCACGATCGCGTCGAAGCCGAAGGCGGCCTTCACCGCCTCGCTCTCGAACCAGCCGTCGAGGAAGCCGCGTGCCGAGCGGGTGAACAGTTCCAGCACGTCGCGCTGCTGTTCCAGCGTCAGGCTGCCCATCCGCCGTCCCTGCCGGAGCGCGGCGGCGATCATCGCCAGCCCGTCGCCCGCATTGGGCGGCGCCTTCAGCGTCATGTCGCGCAGCAGGTCCGCCACCACCTCCAGCGCGTCATAATAAGCGGGGAGGGTGGCGGCGTCTTTCTGGCTGAACTTCGCGAATTCCGCCTGCGTCCGCTCCAGCCCGCCGCCCAGCTTCAGATAGCGGCCGTCCGGCTGGGGGAAGAAATTGCTGATCGGCCGTTCGAGCACGCGATAGCCATGTTCGGCCAGCCGCATGTCGCTTATCACCTTGGGGTGGAGCAGGCTGACCGTGTAGCTCGCCACCGAATTGCGGAAGCCGGGGTGGAACTCCTCCGTCACGGCGGCGCCGCCCACGATGGCGCGCCGTTCCAGTATCCGCACCCGGTAGCCGGCCCGCGCCAGATAGAAGGCGCAGACCAGCCCGTTATGCCCGCCGCCGATGATGACCGCGTCATAGGCCCCGGTCATGCCGCCCGGCTCCATCCCGGGGCCGGGGCGCGATGCAGCCGCGCCTGCGGAATGATCCGCCGCATCCGCGCGCAGAAATGGCGGAGCGCCACCTCCTGCGCCGACAGGGGGCCGACGGTGAAGCTGTCCGAGGAAAGGCCCGCCTGCACCCGGTCCAGCAGGGCGCTGTCCTCCGCATTCACCCGCCGGTTGATCCGCCAGTTGAGGTAGCGGGCGGCCTTCATTTCCCGCCGCTCGTCAGGAATCGCATAGGGAACCTCCCGGATCAGCGATCGGGTGGGGGACAGCGGCAGCCACTGCATGAAGTCCACCTGGTCGGGATATATGTCGAAGGCGATATTGGGCCACAGCCTGAAATAGGTCCAAAGCCGCTGCCGCTCATCCCCCAGATGCGGTATGCGCGGCAGGAAATGCTGATAGGCCCGCTCGGACGGGTTGGAGGAGGGCTGGCGGAGGATCGGCCCGCACATCCGGTCGGCATGGGGGCCGGCTTCCACCCGATAGCCCTCCCCCATCAGCCGCCGCAGTCCGGGATGCGCGACCGCGACATGCAGCCCGTCCGAATAATTGTCCCCGATGATCTTCCAGTTCACCGCGCGGGGCCGCAGCGTCATGCGCCCCATGGCCCTCAAGTCCGCGAAGCGATAGGCCGCGATCTCCTGACCATGGGGCGCCATCATCTCCGCGACGCCGGGGCCGCCGTCATCCTCCAGCCTCACGAAGAGAAAGCCGTGGAAATCCTCGACCTCCACGGCGTGGAGCCCATGGCGGGCGGGGTCGAAGTCGTAGCCGGCCTTCAGCGGCACCCCGGTCAGGCGGCCCCGGTCGTCATAGGTCCAGCCATGATAGGGGCAGGTGAGCTTCCTGGCGCAGCCCGCGGCGGCGTCCACGATCCGCGCGCCGCGATGGCGGCAGACATTGGCGAAGGCGCGGATGACGCCGTCCCCGCCCCGGATCAGGATGACGCTTTCCCCGATATAGTCCAGCGTGCGGAAATCGCCGGGAGCGGGAATGTCGCTTTCATGCGCCACGATCTGCCAGGAGGGGCGGAATATCCGGCGCAGCTCCAGCTCGAAAAATTCGGGATCGCGATAGGTCCATGCCGGCAGGCTCCATGCCGCGTCCGGGTCCGCCAGTTGCCCGCCTTCCTCCACTATCCCCGCGCCCCACCCCAGCCGATAGATTTTACGTATGTATAACAACCTCGTTTTTCCGGCAATGGCGGCGGTCGGACCTGTCCTAAGCCGTTCTTTCCGGCACCTCGCCCCAGTCGGCCAATATGCTGTCCCGGCTGGCCACCGCCTCCCACGGAAAGACGAACCAGTCCTTCGTCGCGTCCCGGTCGATCGTTTCCGCGCGATAGTCCACCGTGGCGGCGGACCGGATATTGTCGATCAGGACCGCGAAGCGCACCCCTGCGGCGGGAGCGGCCGCCAGGGCATTGCGGACGGCATTGATCGTCCGTCCGCTGTCGTTGATGTCGTCGACGAACAGCAGCGTTTCGCCTGTCGCCACGCGCTGCGCCAGGCCGGCCAGCAGCGCCTCTCCGAAATCGGGCAGCTTCGCCGAGAGGTCGACCGACAGCATGGCGAGGCCGGTCGCATGGCTGAGATAGGTGGCGGGCACCAGGCCGCCGCGTCCGATGCCCACCAGATAATCGGGCCGCCATTGCGACGCCGCCAGGGCGCGGGCCAGCGCATCGATCTGGGCCAGGAACGCATCCATGGTGACGGGGGTCAGGATCGGCTGGCCCATCGCGTCAGCCCGCCGCCGCCAGACGGGTTTCGGCATCCGCCGCCGCGCCGTAGCGGCGGGCGAGGAAGGCGCAGGCCATCAACTGTATCTGGTGGAACAGCATGACCGGCAGCAGGATCGGCCCCACCGCACTGGCGGGGAACAGCACCCCGGCGATGGGCACGCCCGACGCCAGGCTTTTCTTCGATCCGCAGAATTGCAGCACGATCGCGTCCTCCCGCGACAGGCCGAGCAGCCGTCCCAGCAGGAAGGTGAAGACCAGCACGACGACCAGCATGGCGATGCAGATCGCCGCCAGCAGCAGCAATTCGCCGCGCGACACCTTCTGCCACAATCCTTCCACCACCGCCGCGCTGAAGGCGGAATAGACCACCAGCAGGATCGATCCGCGATCCACCCGCCCCAGCATCGCCCTGTGTCGGCTGACGAAGCCGCCGATCCATGGCCGGGACAGGTGGCCGATGACGAAGGGCAGCAGCAGTTGCAGCACGATGTCCTCGACCGAAGAGAGCGAGATCAGGCCGCCCGTCCCGTTTTTTTCCATCGTCAGCGCGACCAGCAGCGGCGTCAGGACGATGCCCAGCAGGTTGGAGAAGGATGCGCTGACCACCGCCGCCGCGACATTGCCTCGCGCAATGGCGGTGAAGGCGATCGAGGATTGTACCGTGGAGGGCAGCAGCGTCAGGAACAGCAGCCCCGCCCGCATCGAAGGCGGGATCGCCGCCGCCTGCTGAGTCGCCAGGCCGATCAGGGGAAAGACCGCGAAGGTCGTTCCCAGGGTCGCCAGATGCAGTTTCCAGGCCCGGGCGCCATTCCAGATCGCCTCCCGCGACAGCTTGGCGCCGTGCAGGAAGAAAAGCAGGACGATGCCCGCATCGGCCGCCGCCCCGGCCAGGCCGGCGGCTTCCCCGCGGGCGGGCAGCAGGGAGGCGAGCGCCACCGTGCCGATCAGCAGCAGCAGGAAGGGGTCCAGTATCTCGCGCAGGCGTTGCATGGGTCGCCTTTAGGCAGGATGGACGGAAAAGGATAGACGCGCTCGTGCCGATGCGCCAACAGTCGCGACGAACCAAGAGGCCCGCGACACCGGCGACATCCGTGACAAGGGCGGAAGAACAGCAAGGAGACTCCGGTCGTGAGCGAAGGGATAGCCATTGTCGAAAATCAGGGCGTCGTCGAAATCCACATCGACCGGCCGGAAAAGAAGAATGCGCTGACCGCCGACATGTACCGCACCATGACCGCCGCGCTGGCCGACGCATCCGCGCGGGACGGGATCGGCGCCGTGCTGTTCGCGGGCAAGGGCGACGCCTTCTGCGCGGGGAACGACCTTAAGGATTTCATGTCCGGTCCGCAGGGCGGGGAGGCGGCCTTCGCCTTCATCCGCGCCATCGCCGCCTTCGACAAGCCGGTGGTCGCCGCCGTGCAGGGTCTGGCCGTGGGGGTGGGGACGACCATGCTGTTCCATTGCGACCTGGTCTATGCGAGCCCCGACGTGCGGTTCATCATGCCCTTCGTCAATCTGGGGATCGTGCCGGAGGCGGGCTCCAGCCTGCTGGCGCCGGCCATATTGGGCTATGCCAAGGCGGCGTCGATGCTGCTTCTGGGCGAGCCGATGGATGCGCAGACCGCCGACCATGCGGGTTTCGTCACGGCGATCGTCCCGGCAGACGCGCTGCTGGACCATGCCCGGCAGAAGGCGGCGTTGCTGATGACCAAGCCGCCCCAGGCGCTTGCCGCCACGCGCCGGCTGATGAAGGGCGATCCGGCGGCGCTGAACCAGCGGATCGAGGAGGAGGCGCGCCTGTTCCAGCAGACGATGCAATCCGCCGAGGCGCAGGAGGCGTTCGCCGCCTTCTTCGAGAAGCGCGCGCCGGTGTTCCGCCGCTAGAGCGCGCTGCGTTAAATCCTGCGCAGGCCGCGCGCTCCAAGCTTTTGTTGTCGCATCGTGCGCAAAACCGGTTCCCACTTTTGCGCACGATGCTCTTAGCGTCCCGCCGCTGCGGCGGATTCCGCTATGGCTGCATCGGATCGGCTGCTCCCGGCGCGCCCTAAGGCTTGCCGAAGCGGATTTCGCTGACGATGACGGCGGCGACCACCAGCGCGCCGCCCAGCAGGGCGCTGGCGGGCAGGCGGTCGCCCGCGATCCAACCGATCAGGCCCGCCCAGACGGGCTCTCCGGCATAGATCAGCGTTGCACGGGTGGCCGACACGCTGCGCTGCGCCCAGTTCATCACGAGCTGGATCAGCGCCGTCATCAGGCCGAGCCCGCAGGCCGACAGCATGACGATCCAGTTGATGGGCGGGACGGCCTCTCCGGCCGGAACCATGCAGGCGAAGGCGAGCAGGGACGTCACCGCCAACTGGATGAACGTCACCCGCGCCACATCGACGCGGCCCGCCCAGAGGCTGATGAAGATGATCTCCAGCGCGATGGCGAGCGTGCTGATGAGCGTCAGCGCCTCCCCCCGGCCGAGCGACAGCCCGTCCCGCGGCGCGGCGATCAGTAGCAGTCCCGCAAAGGCCAGCGCCACGCCGATCCAGCTTGCAAGGCGCGGCCGCCTGCGCAGGACGATCCATTGCAGGATGGGGACCAGCGGCACATAGGCCGCCGTGATGAAGGCGGAGGTGCTGCTGGGGATCGTCCGCAGGCCCCAGGTCTGGAGCGTATAGCCGGTGAAGATGCCGCAGCCGATCATCGTCCCGGCCAGCCATTCCCGCCGCGTGACGCCGCGCAAGACCGGCAGGGCGAGGGGGAGGGCGATCAGGGCGGCGGTGCCGAAGCGCAGTCCGACGAAGAACAGCGGTCCGCTGTGCCGCATCGCCTGATGCACGATCAGGAAGGTGCCGCCCCACAGCAGGGTGATGCCGATCAGCGCCAGTTCCGGGCGCCCGATCATCAGCCGGGAGGGGGTTTCGGGTGCGGCGCCGTGCATGCCGTCGCTGGTGCTGCGGATGGCCGCTCAGGTCAAGCGCCGCTCCCGTCCGGTCGGCAGGGCGCGGCGTTTTTTCCGATCCTTTTCCCCAGGTCCCTTTCCGTGCCGTCAGTCGTTGCGGATGTCGTTGCCCGCGCGTTCCATCGCCGCGCCGACATCCCGCTTCGCTTCGCGCGCCTCCCGCTCCGCATCGCGGGAGGCATTGTCCATGGCCGCGCCGAGGCGGCCGGAACCTTCGTCTATCGCATTGCCCGCCTCGTCCAGGCCGCGGTCGAGCCTGTCACCCGCCCGGTCGACCGTATTGCCGACGTCGCTGCCGATCGCGGAGCCGGCATTTTCCAGATTGTCGGCCGCCTTTTCCGAACAGGCCGATGCGCCGAGGACGGTCAGCGCCGACATGGCGGTCAGGAATGATGTGCGCATGGGTTCACCCTTATCTTGCCTTCAACAAAGAGCAGATAAGCGCCCCTACGGCGATAAGGTTGCGCAACGATCCTTCACCGGCCGCGCAGGCCGAACACCATGGATCGGTCCTGATCGGGGATCAGCCCCTCCAGCACGCGCCAGAAGCCGGTGACGGAGCCCTGCCCCGCCTGGGCGTAGGCGGCGGCCATCTTTTCCCGCAGGGCGCGGAACAGGTCCGCCTCCAGCGCGACGCCGGCCGGGCTCAGCCGCAGCAATTTCTGCCGCCGGTCGCTGGCGCCCTGCCGGGTTTCGATATAACCCTGCTCGATCAGGTCGTTGAGCACGCGGCCCAGCGACTGCTTGGTGATGGCGAGCAGGCGCAGCAGGTCCTTGACGGTCAGGTCGGGCTGGCGCGAGATGAAATAAAGGGCGCGGTGATGCGCCCGGCCCAGCCCCTGCGCGGCGAGCCCTTCGTCGATCGAGCGGGTCAGCGCGGAATAGCCGAAATAGAGCATCTCTATGCCGCGCCGGATCTCATCCTCGCGCAGGAAAAGCGGTGAAGCGGGCGCGATCTGGGATGTCGGGACGGGGGATGGGGAATGGGGCGCGGACATGCCGGTCGGTTCCAGGCTGAGAGGAAAGGGCGCGCGCATATTGGCGGTTCCGGAAAATAATGACTAGGCTTTCCTTTCGCGCAACAGGCGCTATATGGCGGTCCGCGCCGGCGATGTCCGGGCGATGCTGGGGCGTAGCCAAGCGGTAAGGCAGCGGTTTTTGGTACCGCCATGCGCAGGTTCGAATCCTGCCGCCCCAGCCACATATTCCGACATGACGACGTACTTTTCGGCCGCTCGCTGGAGCTGGCTCAAATGGCGGGGTTCCGATGTGGAAGCGATCTGCGAGGCGTTGACCCGACCCACCATGCGTTTGATCGGGACCTGAGACGCGCGAATGGCGTTATGGCCAGCGGCATCCAAAAGCCGCATAAACAGGTCGGACACATGGCCGCACCAACCAGCTGGGCAAAGTTCATAAACCCTTGCCAACGGAGGGCCGTCCACACAGGATCGATGTTCCAAATTGCAGCCAGTGGTCGAAAGCGTGGTCTGCTATCGGATTGTCGCCGGTTCCAGCCATCCGCGATAATGGACCAGCCGCCCGATCAGGGGCAATGCGATGGGCACATCGAAATGGAAGCGCCCGCCTTCGGCCCATTCGCGGGCGGGCGAACGCGGGGCAAGCCATGTTGGCAAGGGCAGGGGACCGATCCACCAACGCCGCATGACCATGGTCAATCCCTGAGCGTCGCCGGGAAGATCGAAGGCGAAGCGGAACGGGCCGAAGCGCTCGACAAGCCAGCGGCCCCGTTGGCTGAGGTGGCTCTGAAAGCGTCGCCCTCCAAAATTGCGCGTCCAGCTTTCGCGGCCGTCGGCTTCATGGAAATGAACATGCAGGCGATGAGTACCGGCTTTGGGAAAGCCCACGATCCGCGCGATCAATGCCGCGGCCGGGTTCGACGCGCCGGTCACCGTGGCTTCGCCCGCTGCGCCGCCATCGCGAAACACATCATGAATGGCGCGCACCTCCGGTGGGAGCTGTCCGAAGCGATCACCCATGATGCGTTCATATAGGGGCGGCGGAGCAGGCAGTTCCGCCCTATCATGATGGATGGCCAGATTTCCGAAGGCATCGGCATAATCGCTCAGCGTCAGCGCCTCTGCGGCATCGCGGGCGCCTGCGGCTTCCTGCCCCGACAGGATGCGCGCTACGATGGGCGCCACGGACAATGTCGGTATTTCCGGGCCATCGCCCCGGTCGGCGATCAGCGTCCATCGGCGCTCGACCTTTTGGCCAGCCACGTCACCGAACAGGTGCACGATCATGGCGGAGCGATCGCTCCCCAGCGACCGGGTCAGGGATTGGAGAGGGTGAAGGAAGCGCGCGAGCGGCGCGAGAGTCGTGACGAGCCGCCAACGCACCAGCCAGCTGGCTAGCCAGAGCGCCCAATTCTGGAACCGGAGTTCCGTACCCGCCCGGAAGGTGACGGCCGGGCGTCCCGCCAACCTTTCGGGCAGAAGGGCGAGGTCGGGCACATCGACAAGCGCGACCTTGCGACCTGTGATCGCCTCCGTTCCCGCGCATCGGAACTGGACGGAACGCATCTCCTGCCATCCGAAGGCTTTCGCCCAGTGCTGACCGCGCCAGATGCGCAGGGGCTGGCCGACCTGTCCTGCTATGGCGGCGGAAACCGCCGGACCTGCCGTCGCCTTGTTGGATGCGCTGATCGCCATCTCGACCGCGCGCACCCTGTCCATGCCTTGCGCCAGATGACGCACCGCCGCGCTCGACAGCGCCGGCACGCTCGAAGCGCCGGAGAGGAGGATGACGCCTGCGGCTCTGGCGGCATCGTCCAACGCCCCGATGCCGCACACGAAATCGCGGCTGTCGGCGATGTCGACATAGTGAACCCCGGCAGCAATGCAGGCTTTGGGGATGGCATGATCCATCGCCTGAAAGGGGCCTGAGGCATCCACCACCATGTCCGGCCTATGCTCCTCCAATGCGGTGGCGATCCGACTGCGATCCAGTCCCAGCGGCATCAGGCTGGGCGCATCCCCGCAAAAGGCGCGGGCCTTGTCGATGGACCGTCCAGCGACCAGCACCTCATGCCCTGCGGCGGCGAGACGCCGCGCGATGCGCCCGCCAAAGCCGCCATAGCCGCCAAGGAGCAAGATCCGGCTCACAGAATGCGGCGTGCCTGTTCCGTCGTCGGGACCCAGCAGGTCGATCGCTTCCCGAACAGCCGATAACGATGGCGCGCAATCCAGCGATAGACGGGATCGCGCAGCCAGCGCGGAACGATATGGAATGCCGCCAGCCCATCCCAGGGGCGGTCCAGACCCGCCCATATGGCCAGCACCGCATCGCTGTCCCGCAAGGCGCGGCCGTCTTCCACCACGATCAGGGTTTCCGGATTGGCCGGGTCGATCCCGAACTGGCGGTAGAGCGCGGCCCCAATGTCACCTTGCATGGACGCGAGCCGAAAGCGACCGGCGCGGTCATGGCGCAGCACGAAAGCGGCATTGGCGGAGCAGAGCACGCACATGGCGTCGAAGACGATGATGGGGCCGTCGCTATCGCTCGACGCATCGTTCATGCAGCCTCCGCCAAGGGCATCCCAACCGTCCAATCGCCATCCAGCCCCAGTGGCGGCAGGGGATTGCCGACCAGCCCGCTGACCATCGCCGCCTGTATGGCGGTGGCCGGCCAGAGCTTGGACAAGGGGCCGACCACGCGGTCGCGAATCAACGGCAGCAGACGGCTGTCCGATTGATAGACCGGGGTGAACAGTGCGGTGAGCCATTGATAGGTCAGCACATGGCGACGGCGCAGTTCGATGGCGTGCTGAATCCCTTCATCGACACTATCCTTCTTTGCTAGACCCTTGGCCAGCGCCCAGGCGTCGAGCAACGCCATGTTGGCGCCCTGTCCCAGCTGAGGGCTGGCGGAGTGCCAGGCATCGCCGATATGGATCAGCGCCGGTTCCGCCGGAGCCGCAAGGGTCCGATGGGCGTAGCGGGCGAAGGTCAGTTGGTCAGCATCATGAATCTGATCGAGCAGCGGCATGCAGTCGGGCCATAGCTTGGCAACCTGCGCCTTCCATGGCGCCAGCCCGGTCTCGCGCCAATCGTCCAGCCGGTCCGCGCGGAGCGACCAGAAGAAAGCAGCTTTGGGCATCGTCGCACCGGGCGGCGTTCCGATGGGCAGGACTCCCGCCATGATGCTGGCGCGCTCGTAACGCTGTGCGAGTGCGTGGGGATCGAATGCGGCGGTCTGCGGCCAGTCGAGGCTTGCCCAAAGCGCGCCATAGGCCAGTTCCCGACCCGTGGGCGGCGCCAGCGCTGTGCGCGTGCCCAGCGCATCGACGACGAGATCATAGGGGCCACTCGTCTCTCCATCGGCAAAATGTAGCGCGCGCTTCAGCCCGACCGGGGCGCTCCCCGTCAGCGTGCGGCCGGTATGGACGGCTATTCCCGCCTGCAGGACGGCTTCGTGCAGGATCGCGAACAGGCTGGCACGATGGATGCCAATGCCGAACATTTCCCGGTGGCGAAGGGCTGCATAATGGACGTCGAGGACAATCCGCCTGCCCGCCTTGCCGAAAAGGCGATCGACCCGCGCGCCCCGTGCCCGAGCCTCCTCCAGCAATCCCAATTGAAACAAGACCGCCATGCCCGTGGGCTGGAGCATCAAGCCGGACCCGATAGGTCGAGGCGTATCGAAGCGTTCGAACAGCGTTACATGATGTCCGGCACGATGCAGCAGCAGCGCCGCCGCCAGTCCGCACGGCCCGCAGCCCGCGATCGCAATGTCCAGCCCCCGCATGGTCGCTGTCTAGCTGAGGATACCGTCCTATCCAATAGGATTACCACAAGCTTTTAAATCAGCATCCTGGGGCGCGTGGGGATTCAGCCCATCACCCCTCCTTGGCGCCAAACGGACTTTCCTCCCGCCTGACGACCGTGCGGCGTGACAGAGCCGTCCTTACGCGATCCGCCAGCTCCTCGCGGCGATAGGGCTTGCCGATCACGTCGAGCCGCGTGCCGCGCGGGATGTCGGCGACCAGATCCTCATTATAGCCCGTGGTCATAAGCACTGGCGTTTCCGGACATAGTTCGTTGAACTTCTCGACCAGTTCCAGGCCGCTCATGCCACCCGGCATGACCATATCGGTGAAGAGCAGGTCGACCTTGATATTCTCAAGCTTCAGGAGCGCTTCCTCGCCGCTTGCGACAGGAATGACCCGGTACCCGATCGCAGCCAGTTGCTCGCTCGCCAGCGCGCGGACATCGTCACTGTCTTCGACCAGCAGGATCGTCTGTCCTCCGGCATCGCCCGAAATCGCCGGCGCTGGCATGGGCCGCACGGGGCCGGACACGACCTCTTCGGGCGGCGCGACGGGAAAGAGCAGCCGCATCGTCGTTCCCTGCCCCGGCTCGGAGTCGATTTCCAGACGGCCGAGCGACTGCTGCACAAAGCCGTGGACCATTGCCAGGCCAAGGCCGGTGCCGCGCTCCTTGCCCTTGGTGCTGAAGAACGGCTCGGTGGCGCGCTGGCGAACCTCGGCGCTCATGCCATGGCCTTCGTCGCGGATGCTCAATACGACATAATCCCCTTCGGGAAGGCCATGCGCCGCCGCGTTGCCGTTCAGCTTCCAAAGCTCGGTCGCGATCGTCACGGTGCCGCCGCCCGGCATCGCGTCGCGGGCGTTGATCAGGATGTTGAGCACCGCCATCTCAAGATGCGTGGGGTCGATCTGCACCGCCGGGAGCCGACGCTCCAGCGCGGTGACCAGCCTGATCTGCGGCCCCACGGTATTGTCGATCAGATCGCCGAATTCGTGGATCAGCTCGTTCATGTTGATCCGGCGCGGCTCGAGCCGGGTCTTGCGCGCGAAGGCAAGCAACTGGCGCGTCAGCCTCGCGCCGCGCTCGGCAGCGCGGGCAGCATTGCCCAGCATCCGTCGCTGGGCATCGTTCAGATCGTCTCCGAGCACGATGTCGAGATTGCCTGTCACCACCTGCAGCAGGTTGTTGAAATCATGCGCCAGGCCGGCAGTCAGTTGTCCGATCGCCTCCATCTTCTGCGCCTGACGAAAAGCCTGTTCAGAGGAGCGCCGACGCGTGACGTCAAGCTGGCTGGCGAAGAAATAGAGGAGCGTGCCGTCGTCATCATAGACGGGCGCCACGAACACCGCGTTCCAGAAGGGACTGCCGTCGCGGCGATAGTTCAGGATTTCGGTCGAAATCGCTTCCTGCGCCCTTACGGCTTCGCGAAGGGCGCGGACGGTTTCCCTGTCGGTGTCGGCCCCCTGCAGGAAACGGCAATTGCGGCCGACGACTTCGCTTTCCTCATAGCCTGTCAGATCGAGAAACGCTTTGTTGGCGAAGACGATGGGATTGTCGTCCTGGCGCGGATCGGTAAGGATCATCGGCATCCGCGTCATCTGCAAGGCAGCGAAGAACACCGTACCGCGCTGGTCGAGCCCAGGTTCCGCCACGGTCGATCGCTTCCAGTGATGCGTCGGTCGGGCGCCTGTCGGACTATAGGAGCTGGTGTCTTCCAGATCGCCGGCTGGCTCGCCGGTCGCTTCGTTGGGATTGACGGGCGCTTCTGCGCCATCCTTGTCGGCCACGGGCTACCTCAAATCAGTTTCAACATCGCAATAAATCTTCACCGGCGATCTGGTTGCCATGAGTCTTCGATCGAGATTATCGGCCCGGTCCGACCATCCCGTCTGCAACCAGTTCAGGCGTTTTGCGTTTGCGTCCAGCATCAGAAGAATTTTTTCCCGGGGGATCGATGAAAAAGCCAGAACCGTCGCGCGCGATCAGCGCTGACGAATGGCGCCAGATCGTCGATGGCGCGGTTGGCACGGCGATCGTCACCACCGATCTCGAAGGCCGGGTGACGAGTTGGAACGAGGGCGCGTCCCGGATGCTGGGCTGGACCGCCTCTGAGGTTCTGGGTGAGACGCTGGAGCGCCTGTTCCCCCCCGGAGAGGGCGCCTCGGCGCTCCGACAAGAGATGACCGACGCGCTGACCGTCGGCCGTGGCGGCGGAACGGAAGGTTGGCGCATTTGCCGCGACGGATCGCAGATATGGGCCGTAGGCGAAATGTCGCCGATCCGCGATCAGGCCGGTTCCGTGGTCGGATTCACGAAGATTTTGCACGATCGCACGAAAAGCAGGGAAGCGCAGGAGGCGATCTCCGAAGAGCGCCGCGCGCTGGAGATACTCAATCGGGCCGGCTCCGCGCTGGCGGCCAAGACCGATCTTCAGGAACTCGTCCAGATCGTCACCGATGCGGGGGTCGAACTGACCGGCGCCGAATTCGGCGCCTTCTTCTACAATGTCGAGAATGAGGCCGGGGAGAGCTACATGCTCTACACCCTGTCCGGGGCGCCGGCCGAGGCCTTCTCCAAATTTCCGATGCCGCGCAACACATCGGTGTTCGCGCCGACCTTCTCAGGCGAAGGGATCGTTCGCTCCGACGATATAACCAGGGACCCGCGTTACGGGCAGAATGCGCCACGCAAGGGCATGCCCGAGGGACATCTGCCCGTGCGCAGCTATCTGGCCGTGCCGGTCATTTCGCGTAGCGGAGAGGTGATCGGGGGCCTGTTCTTCGGCCATGCCGATATCGGCGTCTTCGACGATCGGTCGGAACGGGGCCTGGAAGGCCTGGCGGCCGAGGCGGCCGTCGCAATCGATAATGCCAGGCTTTTTCAGGCGCTCGAACGCGAACTCACACAACGGCGGAAGGCGGAGAGCGAGCTGGCCGACAGCGAAGCGCGCTTGCGGCTGGCTACTGAAGCGGCTGAAATCGGCACCTGGGACTACCACCCCGCCTCGAACGAACTTCGGTGGGATGTTCGGTGCAAGCAACTCTTCGGTTTATCCCCGGAGGCGGCAGTCACCTATGCGGGCTCCTTCATTGCAGGAATTCATCCGGACGACCGGGAGCGCGCGGATGAGGCCGTCCGAAGAGCGATCGATCCCGAGGGCATGGGCCGCTACGACATAGAATATCGCACCATCGGTATCGAGGACGGACGGCAGCGGTGGATTTCCGCGAACGGCCGCGCGCTCTTCGATACCGACCAGGGAACGCGGTTTGTCGGGACCGTGATCGACATTACCGAGCGGAAGGCGACCGAGGACAGGTTGCACCAGCTTAACGAGCGGCTGGAAGAGCAGGTCGAGGCCGAAATCCGCAAACGCGCGGAAGCGGAAGAGGCGCTGCGCCAGTCGCAGAAGATGGAGGCGATAGGACAACTCACCGGCGGGATCGCCCACGACTTCAATAACCTGTTGGCAGGCATCATCGGCAGCCTGGAAATCATCGAAAGGCGCATTTCCGAAGGCCGGACCGAGGGTATCGAACGCTTCATCAACGGTGCGCAGACCTCCGCCCGGCGCGCCGCAGCGCTGACCCAGCGGCTCCTCGCCTTCTCTCGTCGCCAGACCCTCGATCCCAAACCGACCGACGTGAACCGGCTGGTCTTCGGTATGGAGGACCTCATCGCCCGCACCGTCGGCCCGGCCATCAAGGTCGAGGTCGTCGGCGCCGCGGGCCTCTGGCCAACCAGGATCGACACCGTCCAGCTTGAAAGCGCGCTCCTCAATCTCGCCATCAACGCTCGCGACGCCATGCCCGACGGCGGCAAACTGACGATCGAGACCGCGAACAAGTGGCTGGACAATCGCGCCGGGCGGGAACGCGACCTGCCGCCGGGACAGTATATCTCGGTGTGCGTCACCGACACGGGGACAGGCATACCGAAAGACATCGCCGACCGGATATTCGATCCGTTCTTCACGACCAAGCCGATCGGTCAGGGCACAGGTCTGGGTCTTTCCATGATCCATGGTTTCGTGCGGCAGTCGGGCGGCCAGGTTCGCGTCTACAGCGAAGCGGGGCAGGGAACGACGATGTGCCTCTATCTGCCCCGCTACTCCGGCGATGTCGCGGACGATGCCGCGGCGGCGGAGTCGCCGATCCCGGAAACGGGCGCCGGGGAAACCGTGCTCGTGATCGACGACGAACCGACCGTTCGCATGCTCATAATAGAGGTGCTCGAAGAGGCTGGATATGTCGCGCTCGAAGCCGAAGATGGCCCCTCAGGGTTGAAAATCCTTCAGTCCGACGTCCGGGTCGACCTGCTCATCACCGATGTCGGATTACCCGGAGGCATGAACGGCCGACAGATCGCCGACGCGGCCCGCGTCGGTCGCCCGGACCTGAAGGTACTTTTCGTAACCGGGTTCGCGGAGAATGCCGCTGTCGGCAATGGTCATCTTGAGAGGGGTATGGAGGTTATCACCAAACCATTTGTGATGACCGAACTCGCGAACAAGATCACCGACATGATCGAGCATCGGCACCTCGGCGCCTGATCGACGCCGATCTCCGGCCGCATCGGTCAAAGGTCATCTTGAGGGGCGTGGCATGAGATAGCTGACCGTCCGGACCTGAGGACTGAAAATTGGCGATAGCGCGTTGTTTTCGTCTGTTTCCATGGCCCATTACTGCCAGACGGCATATTCACCATGGGGATGGACGACAGCCAGCAGCCGGTCGTGCCCCGGCCCCGACCATAGCCGCAGTTCGAACTGCCGCGCGGTCTCATTCAGTTCCATCCGGAGCCAGAAGAATGGCGCATCGGCCGTCGCGGCAGCGGCATGGCTCTCCAACGTCGCAAGGATTTGCGCCTGCTCGACCGGCAGGATATATTGCCAGACCACCGAGTGGAACACGACCGTCGCGAAGCCCGTCTTAGGTGCCGCGCGCTGCACGAAACGCGCTGCATTCTCCGCCTCGACCACCAGCGAACCGCTTTGACCCAGCGCGACCGCCGCCTGCAGGCGTTCCATTCTCTCCCGCTGCTCAGCCCAGCAATAGGACAGCAGACGGGTGGCATCGGCCGTCTGCCGGATGTCGATCGGGCGACGGTCGCAGGCATGCCGCTCCGCCACGATCAAGTCCCGGTCCAGCGAGGGTGCCGCTCCTTCCCATCGGCTTGGGACAATCACGGAACTGGCCGGATCGCCCCAGATCGTCCCGCCGATCTCATAGCGAAACGCATCCCACAGGCTGTTCAGCCCCGCGCTCGCGCCCAGTTCAAAGCAGCGTAGCGGGAGCCCGGCCTCGCGCCCGATCGTCAGGAACCCGCCCAGCAGGCATGCCGAGCGCCGCACCTCATTGGTCTGCGGCTCATGTGCCAGAATGGCGGCCACCGGCCCGGCATGGTCGATCAGCACCTGCTCCGCCGTCACCCAGGCCTGTTCCGGATTCTCTGCCGCAGGCGGGTAGCAGGCTGCCAGAGCGGGCGCTTGCCCGCTCAGCACCAGATAATGCAGGCTCGCCAGCAGCCGGAGCGCGACGGCATCGCGCACCAGTCGATCGGCCGGAACCCCGCTCCAGTCCGCCAGCAGATGCGACACTATCCCGCCCGGGATGATGGCCCTGCCCGCCCGTTCCAGCACAGCCGCGCTGAACGGCGCACCCAGCGTCGCGCAGGCATGAGATTGGCGTTCAAAGGCTTCCAAAAGCGTGTTCGACATGGCGGTCTCCCGGATATTCGCTTGCCCGGAAAAGCCCCCATCGACATTGATCGGTCAATCTTGATAAATATAATCAATATGAAAGAGAGCGATTGGATATCCGCCGAGGAGGCGCAGTTGCGCCTGGGCGTTCGCGCGCAGACGCTCTATGCCTATGTCAGCCGCGGGCATGTTCAGGTGCGTGCCCATCCAGCGGACGCGCGCCGCAGCTTGTATCGAGCGACCGATGTGGATGAACTCGCCGTCCGCAACGGGCGCAGCCGCAAGCTGGCGGATGTGGCGTCCGCCGCCATCGCCTGGGGCGAGCCCGTCCTGAGTTCGGCGATCACCACGGTGCGCGCCGGCCGTTTCTTCTATCGCGGCCATGATGCCGTCGGACTAGCGGAGGATCGGCCGCTCGAAGCCGTCGCTCGCCTGCTGCTCGGCGAAGACCAACCCGGCGCCGACAACATGGAGCGAACCCCACCGCCCGACCATGTCGATCTCCACCATCGCCTCTACCAGATGCTGGCGGGGCGTGCCGCGGCCTCGCCGCCGATGCTGGGATCGAGTGACGGTATGATTGCTGCCGAAGCGGCGCTGCTGCTGGACCTCGTCGCGGATGCGGCCGCTGGCGCTGTCCTGCCCGGCCCGATCCATCAGCGGCTGGCGAACAGTTGGGGCGCCGACCCCCATGGCGCGACGGCTGACCTCATCCGCCGCATGCTGATACTGGTCGCCGATCATGAATTGAACGCCTCCACTTTCGCGGCGCGTGTGACTGCATCGACCGGCGCCTCGCTGGCCGCCGCTGTCCTGTCCGGCCTTTCGACGCTTTCCGGCCCGCGCCATGGCGGCATGAGCGCCATGGCGCGGCGTTTCGCTGTGGAGGCTGAGCTGCATGGCGCGCGGGACGCTGTCCACGCGCGGCTGGTTGAGGGGCGGTCCCTGCCGGGTTTCGGCCATCCACTCTATCCGCAGGGCGACATAAGGGCGAAAGCGCTGCTCGACGGCTTCGAACTGCCCGCCTCGCTGGCGGCATTGCGGGCAGCGGCGAAGGATCTGGCCGATGTCGAACCCAATATCGACTTCGCCATGATGGCTATCTGCCTGTCCTGCGGCATGCCTGCCCAGGCGCCCTTTGCCCTGTTCGCGACAGCGCGCAGCGCAGGCTGGATCGCCCATGCCGTTGAACAAAACCGGACGGGCAAACTGATCCGGCCTCGTGCTCGCTATGTGGGACCGGAACCGCTGATCGGGTCGGATTGACGGACCGGGCCTTGGCCGCGACACGGCTGTGCTTCAAGCCTCCATACGGTCCGGCGTGTCTCCCTTGGCGACCCGCAGCAGCAGATAGCCAAGCAAGCCGGAAAGCAGGGAGCCGGCGAGGATGCCGATCTTGGCTTCGGCCTGGAGCATCGCGTCGTTCGAAAAGGCGAGAAGCGTGATGAACAGGCTCATCGTGAACCCGATCCCGCACAGGAGCGCCGTGCCCAGCATCTGGAGGCGGCCGGCATGAGCAGGCATGTCGGCCATGCCGAGCCGGACGGCGAGCATCGATGCGCCGAACACACCCACCACCTTGCCGACCAGCAGGCCTAGCCCGACGCCCAGCGTGACCGGCGCGACAAGGGCCTCCGCCCGAAGGCCGAGAAGGGGAACGCCCGCATTCACGAGCCCGAAGAGCGGCACGATCAGGAACCCCACCGGCCAGTGCAGCAAATGTTCGAGTCGATGGAGCGGGCTATGTTCCTCCAGATCCGGTTTGCCGGGCGTCCCTTGCAGCGGAATGGCGAAGGCGAGGATCACGCCCGCCAATGTCGCATGAATGCCCGAGCGCAGGACGAAGAGCCACAACAGCGTGCCGATGAGCAGATAGGGAATGAGCCGGCGCACGCCGGAACGATTGAGCGCGAACAACAGGATGGTGACAGCCGCCGCGCCGCCGAGGTCGATCAGCGAGAGCTTTGCCGTGTAGAAGAAGGCGATGATGACGACCGCGCCAAGATCGTCGATGATGGCGAGCGCCGTCAGGAAGACGCGCAAGGAAATGGGAACGCGGTTGCCCAACAGCGCGATCACGCCCAGTGCGAAGGCGATGTCCGTCGCCGCCGGGATCGCCCATCCCCGCGCGGTCGCACCGCCGTTGAACGCCAGATAGACGAGCGCGGGCACCGCCATGCCGCCCGCCGCCGCAATGCCGGGCAATATTCGACGGGGCCAGGTGGAGAGTTGCCCGTCCATCACCTCGCGCTTGATCTCCAGTCCGACGAGCAGGAAGAAGACCGCCATCAGCCCGTCATTGACCCAGTGATGCAGGGATAATGGGCCAATCCGGCTGTGCAGCAGATGTTCATAAGCCCGACCGAGGGGTGAATTGGCGATCAGCATCGCCAGCGCGGCCGCGACCATGAGAATGATTCCGCCGGAGGCCTGTCCTTTGAGAAACTGGCGCAGAGCGCTGAGCGGCTTCACACGCAAGAGGGCCATCGAGAAAACTCCCGGCAAGTCATCAGCCCGCTGGCGGCCCGACCAACGGCTATCAACCTGCCCGCCCGACAGCCGAAGCGAACACCCGTCGCCGCTATGGCAAATGCGCTCGCGGCGCACAACCATATCCCGAAGTCAGGCAGCGGGCCGCCGAGGATGAGGAGGGAGCATGGGGCGCTTTCCTGATCCCTGAACCGGGCGCGGCAACCGAATCGACGCTGTCGCCTCTTCCGCATGCAATGGATTGTGCTCGATCAATGATGATCGGCCCCAACGGTCTGCTACCCTTGCCGGGCAGGTGAGGCAGAAGATTACAGCCAATTAAATTGCGCAATCCCGCTGGAGGGGCGAAGGAGGGGCATCGGATCGGAAAGGCGCCCAAGGATGGAAGGCGGGCTGGAGACTGTCTATCATAGCTGCCGCGCCGAACTGCTGCGCTTTCTGCTGGCGCGCACCGGCAGTGCGGCGGAGGCCGAGGATATTCTTCAGGACATATGGCTGCGGGTCGGTCAGGGCCGAAGCGGTCCTGTCGCCAATGGGCGCGCCTATCTCTATCGGGTCGCGCAGAATCTGGTGCTGGACCGCCTGCGGGAGGCGCGGCGGCGCGCGGTGCGGGAGCAGGGTTGGATGGAGATGGCCGCCGGCGTGGACCTGCGGCATGCCGATCCCGCCGATCCGAACGCCGACGCGCTGGCGCAGATGACCGAGCGGGAGGAGGTGGCGCGGCTTGCTTCCGCGATCGCCAACCTGCCTGCCGGGGCGCGACGCGCCTTCCAGTTGCACAAGCTGGAGGGGCTGTCGCATGACGAGGTGGCGCAGCGGCTGGGGATCAGCAGGAGCGGGGTCGAGAAACATATGGCGGTTGCGATGAAATATCTGCGCCGGGCCCTGTGCGAGGACTGAGGCGGAGCGGGCATGATGGCGTCACAGCGGGACACAGGAGCATGAGCGGGAGGCGGTGCCCCGAATGGGCGGGCTTCGATGGGACCGGCTTTGGTGGGATAGGGCCATGACGGAGACGATCCTCGACCAGGCGATCGCCTGGCACCGCGCGCAGGATGACGCGGATTTCGACTGGGACGGCTTTACGCTGTGGCTAGAGGCCGATCCCGCGCATCGAACCGCGTTCGATTCCATTGCGCTGGTCGATGCCCGGATCGTCGAGCATCGCGCGACGCTGGCGGCGCTGGTGCCGCCGGTGGACATGCCGGGTCCGGCCATCGCGGCGGAGGCGCCGCGCCGGCGACGGCGGTGGGTGGGCGGTGGAGTCGCGGCGGCGCTCGCGCTTGCCGTCGCCATTCCCGCCTTGCGATCGCCCGCGCCGCAACCGGCGGACTATCGCACTGGGCCGGGGCAGGGGCGCACCATCCTGCTCAAGGACGGCTCCCGGATTGCGCTTGCCGCCTCCAGCCATTTGCGCGTGGAGGGCGCGACGCAGGACCGGCTGGCGCTGGAGGGCAGCGCCCTGTTCGACATTCCTCACCGGCCCGGGCGGACGATGACGATCGAGGCGGGCGGGCAGCGGATCAGCGACATCGGCACGCGTTTCGACATATTGGCCGACGCCCGGACGATGCGGGTGGCCGTGGCGGAGGGCAGGATCAGCATCGCGCCGCGCGATGGCGGGGATGCGATCCCATTGCCGGCCGGGCGGCAACTGCTGGTCGATCGGGTGACGCATCGCGGCGCGACCAGCGCGGTATCGCCCGGCACCGTCGGCAGCTGGCGGCAGGGACGGCTGGTCTATGAGGCCGTGCCGCTCTCTCTGGTGGCGTCCGATCTCAGCCGCTATGCAGGGGTGCCTGTCAGGGTCGGGGCCGATGTCGCCGACCGGCCATTTTCCGGTGTGTTGATCGTGGGGGACGGATCGGGCCTTGTCGGGGAAGTCGCGCAGTTCATGGACCTTCGCACCGTGCATCAGGGCGGCGCTGTGCTGCTGCGCGCTGGCGCCCGCTAGCGTCGGGGCGCAGGAGCGGCCGATCCATGTCGAACCCGCGCCGCTGGCCGAGGCGCTGACGGCGCTGTCGCGGCAGACCGGGATAGCGATCGGCTTCGAAGGCCGCCTGCCCGGCCTTCGGTCGCGCCACGTCGACGGGCGGATGACGGTGGAGCAGGCGCTGGCGCGGATGCTGGAGGGAACGGGGCTGGAGGCGCGGCGTCTCTCCCCCACCGCCTATCGCCTGGTGCAAGCCGCGCCGCCGGCATCGCGCCGCGACCCCGTCCGGCCAGCGCATCCGCTTCCGCCGGAGGGGTCGGTGGATATCATCGTCACCGGCACCAAGCGGGAGGAGCCTCTCGCCCGGCTGCCGATTTCGGTCGCGATCGTGCAGGCGCCCGGCGAGCAGGGCGGCGCGCTGCTTCCGGGCACAGAGGAGGTTGCGCAGCGGCTGGACGGCCTGACGCTCACCAATCTGGGACCGGGGCGCAATCGCCAGTTCATCCGCGGCGTGGCGGACAGTCCCTTCAACGGAAACAGCCAGTCGACCGTCGCCATCCTGATCAACGATGCGCGCGCCACCTATAATGCGCCCGATCCCGACCTGAAGCTGGTCGATGTCGAGCGCGTGGAACTTTTGAAGGGACCGCAGGGGTCGCTTTACGGCACCGGCACGCTGGGGGGCGTCTATCATATCGTCACGCGCCCGCCCGATGCGGGGTCGTTCGCGGCAATGGCGGGCATGGGCGCATCACTGGCCACCCACGGCGAAATGGGCGGCAGCGCGGAGGCGATGGTCAACCTGCCGGTCGTGGCGGACCGGCTGGCGTTGCGCGCCGTGGCCTATGCGGTCCGCGAGCCGGGATGGATCGACACGGCGGGTCGGGGGGATGCGAACCGGGGCGAGTTGCGCGGCGGGCGCGTGGCGTTGCGCGCGCTGGCGGGGGACTGGACCGTCGATCTCAACGGCATGGCCCAGATGCGGGACGTGGCCGACAGCCAATATGTCTATGCCCGCCATGCGTTGGAGCGGCCCGCCCAGCCTGCCGAGCCGCACGACAATGATTTTGCCCTGATGGCGCTGCGCGTCGCGGGAAAGCTGGGCGGCGCGGACCTGGTCTATGCCGGCAACTGGGTCGATCATGACGTATCGAGCACGCTGGACGCGAGCGATCTTTCCGCCTCCGCCTTCGGCATTGCTGCCCCGGCGCTTTATCTGGAGCAGCGTCGCAATCGCCTGTTCGACCAGGAAGTGCGTCTGTCGCAGACGCGGGATGACGGCCTGTCCTGGCTGGCGGGTCTCTCCTTCGTGGATGTGCGCAACCATCTCTCCGGCGTGGTCCGGGGGGTGCGGGATGAGACGGTCGGGACAGGCATACAGGGCGTGGTCGAATTTTCGGCTTTCGGCGACATGCGCATGCCGCTGACCGGGGCGCTGTCGCTCAGCGTCGGCGGCCGCCTGTTCCATTCCCGCATAGAGGAGGAGCAGGGCGCGCGCCACGCACGGATCGAGGCGTCGGTTGCGCGCAGCGGCTTTACGCCTTCGCTGGCCCTGTCCTGGCAGGCGGGCGCGCATGATTTCCTCTATGCGCGTTATGCCGGGGCGCTGCGGCCCGGAGGCCTTAGCCGGACCGGCGCCGCTTCGGCCGAGCGGTTCGAATCCGACGAGCTGCAGACGGTCGAGATGGGCTGGCGGCATTCGGCCTCCGCCTGGCTGACGGTCAATCTCGACGCCTTCCTGACGACATGGTCGCATATGCAGTCGGATTATCTGCTGGCCGACGGGTTGATCGGTACGCGCAATGTCGGCGATGCCCGCATCCGGGGGGTCGAGGCGTCGGTGGACTGGAAACCGGCCGCCGGATGGGCGATCAGCGCCGGGCTGGTCGGGCAGAGCGCGCTGTTGACCCGCACGAACGAGGGCTTGCGGCTGGAGGACCGGCATTTGCCTGTCATTCCCGACTGGAAGGCGCGGCTGGGGGTGAACCGCCATTTCGATCTGTCCGGCTGGAGCGGCAGCATGGGCGTGAACCTTGCCTATCTCGGTCCTTCCCGTCTCAGTTTCGATCCGGGCCTCGACCGGCGGATGGGCGACTATGCGCTGGCGAATGCCGATCTGGCGCTGCGCCGGAAGGATTGGAGCATCCGGCTGTCGGGCAGCAATCTGCTGGACTGCAAGGCGGACAGCTTCGCCTTCGGCAATCCCTTCGCGCTCGCCAGGGGCACGCAATATACGCCGCTGCGGCCGCGGCAATGGGCGGTCGGGCTCACGAAAAACTGGTGACCGGCCTTCGCCCTGGAGCCAATCGGCATTCAGAAGATGACGAGCCGAAAATGGTGGTTTTCCGTGACCCGGAGCGCAGCCTACTCAAAGTAGGTGAGCACCGGCAGCACGGAAAAGCGTCATTTGCAGGCCGTCAGGGCTGAATGTCGATTGGCTCTAGCGCATAGGTGGCGGTGTAGCCGACATGGTCGGAAAGCATGGTGCCGTCCGCCCCATGGCCGAAGGGAATGTCGACCCGGCGCAGCGTCAGAGTCATCTGCCGGCCCGACGCGAAAAACTCCCAGTCGCGGGCGCGCCGTTCCGACAGGCGGGCATCGGCGGAGAAGGGCAGGTGCAACCCTTCGGCAGCGGCATAGGCATTGTCCATGGGCGTGCCGAAGCTCCAGTCCCGCGCCGCATGGTCCATAAGGTCGACGCGCCGCTCGACCGCCTGGCCTGCATTGAAATCGCCGCCGACGATCAGCGGGTCGTGAGGGTCGTGCCATTGGCGGATGAAGGCGGTGAGGCTGGCGATCTGAAGGCTGTGGGCATGGTTGGAGCGGGCATCCGGCACGTCGGAGGCGCGACGGCTGTTGAGATGCGTAGTGACTATATCGATCGGCCCGGGCTGGCCGGGAAGGCTGATCCGCACCAGCATGGCGCCCTTGTTCGCCAGGCAGTCGAACCCGGCACAGGCGAAGCGCGGAAAGGCCATGCGGTGGACGGCGACGATGGGAAAGTCGGACAGGATCTGCAGGCCGCTGCCGACATATTTGCCGATGCCCTCGCCGTGGAGCGGGCTCTCGCCGGCGACGAAGCGCTGCTCCGTGACCGCCGGTCGCGCATCGTTCGTCGTCCGGTCGTCCGGGCCGTCCGCGACATAGGCATAGCCGGCCGCCCGTCCGATCGCCCTCGCATCGTCGGTAAAGGCTTCCTGCAACAGCACGACATGGGGATTGCGTCCCTCCGCGCGCATGTCGCGCAGCGTCGTTGCGATGCGGTCGAAATCGGCTTCGCGCCCCCAGGCCAGCGGCCAGGGCAGGCCATGGACATTATAGGTCATGACCGACAGGGCGCCATCGAAGCCGATGGGGACGGGCGGCGGCGGGAGGGCGCGCGTGTCAGCCGGAGGCGCCGCCGCGATCAGTGCGGCGACGGCGATCATGCGGAAAGTCCATGTCGGAATGCGCACAGCTTCTTCTCCTGTGGCGCAACGACGATGCCGGCAGAGCAACACCGCAGTTGTCGCCGGACGATAAAAATATTCATGCAGCAACTGCGGTCCTTTGCGGCGATGGCGTCTTCCCGATGAGGGCGAAAGGCGGATATGGCGCAAATTGTCACAGGCAGGTCATCACCCGGCATCATAGCGGCGCACGATAGGCGCAGGCGTGCTGGGGGTGTGGACCTGTCATGAAACGACTTCTTCTTTCCCTTCATGATGTTGGTCCATGTTTCGAGGGTGAAGTCGATCGACTGCTGGATCGGCTTTCGATGCACGCCGCGCCCGGCGCGCTCGCGATGCTGGTGGTGCCCAATCATTGGGGCGCGCACCCGCTGCTGCCCGGATCGCCCTTCGCGACGCGGCTGCGTGGCTGGGCGGAGGCCGGCGTCAGCATGTTCGCCCATGGATGGTTCCACAGGGACATGGCGACCCATGACAATGCCCTGGATCGGTTCAAGGCGCGGCGCATGACCGCCGGAGAGGGCGAGTTTCTGGGTCTGGACGGGGCGACCGCTGCACGGCGGATGACCGACGGCCGCGATCTGATCGAACAGGTTACGGGCCTGCCGGTGGCGGGCTTCGTCGCGCCCGCCTGGCTTTACGGCAGCCCTGCGCGCGCCGCGCTTGGCCGGTGCGGATTCGCCTTGGCGGAGGATCATATGAAGGTGTGGCATCCGCCATCGGGCAGGATATTGGCCCGTGGACCGGTCATCACCTGGGCCAGCCGCAGCCGGGCGCGCATCGCCTCCTCCCTGCTGGCGGCGCGGCTGTTGCCGCCTGTCCTGCGCCATGCGCCGGTCGCGCGGGTCGCGGTGCATCCGGGCGACGCGCATGTGCCTGCCCTGCTCGACAGCATCGACCGGGTGGTGCGGCGTCTGGGGCGGACCCACCGCCCGGCGCGCTATGGCGATTTGCTGGCTGGCTGAAATGCGTATCCTGACCTTCCTCCACAGTTTCGAGCCGGGCGGCGTCGAGCGGGTCGCGCTGCGGCTGGTGCGCCGCTGGCGGGACCAGGGCATCGACGCGCCACTGTTCCTGGGACGCGGCGATGGCGCGATGGGCGCTGAACTGGGCCATGACCTTGGCCCTCATGTGCCGCGCGGGCCGGGCTTTTCCGTTGCCGGGTTCGAGACCCTGTGGATGATCATGACATTGCCGGGCTTCATCCGCCGGACGCGGCCGGACGCGATGTTCTGCGCGGGCAACAGCTATGCGGTGGTCGCCGTGGCGATGAAGCTGCTGCTGGGACGCCATTGCCCGCCCGTCCTGGCGAAGATCAGCAATGATCTGGAGCGGCGGGACATGGTCTGGCCGGTGCGTACCGCCTACCGGCTGTGGCTGCGCATCCAGGGGCGGTTCATCGATCATTTCGTCGCCATGGCGCCGGGGCTGGAGCGCGAGATTGCCGCGCTCGTCCGGCCGGGGGCCGGGGCGATCAGCATCATCCCCGATCCGGCGCTGTCGCTGGACCAGATCGACCGGCTGCGCGCCGTCCGGCGGAAGAGGGCGGGCAAGGGGCGCCGGTTCGTCGCCATCGGCCGGCTGGCGCGACAGAAGAATTTCGGGTTGATGCTGGACGCCTTCGCGCGGGCCACGGGCCCCGACGATCGTCTGCTGATCTTCGGCGAGGGCCCGGAACGCGGCAGGCTCGCCGCGCGGTCTCGCCGGCTTGGCATTGCCGGCCGCCTTTGCTTCATGGGCCATGTTCCCGATCCCGCCCTGAGGATCGGGCAGGCCGACGCCTTCCTCCTCTCGTCCGATTATGAAGGAGTTCCCGCCGTGGTGCTGGAAGCGCTGGCGGTCGGCCTGCCGGTCATCGCGACGGAGTGCAGCGCCGCGATGCGGTCCTTGTTGGGCGACGGCGCGTTGGGGAGGCTGGTGCCGGCAGGTGATCTTGCCGCCTTCGCAAGGGTTCTGGCCGACGCGCCGGGGCCCCAGCATGCCGCCGCCAGTCTGGCCCAGGCGCGGCGCTTCACGCTGGAGGCGGCCGCCCCCGCCTATCTGGACAGCTTCGCCCGAATTGCCGCGCGACCGACTGAGGCGTTCCTCATTGCGCGTCGTCAACCCATCCCGTCCACAATGACGAGTTCCTTATGACCGGCAACAGCTCCACCGGCCTGCTTCCTCCCCCCGTCGTGCCGCTCGACCCGCCGGTGCTCGACCCCAAGCCGCTGATCCAGTCGGGCCGCAACTGGACCCGCTGGGCCGGGCCGCTGGTGTCGGTGCTGATCCTGGTCGTCGCGCTGCACCAGTTCCATGGAATCGACCCGTCCAGCCTGTGGGCGATGCTGCCCGGCAGCATCGCCTTCTGGGCGGCGTTCGCGCTTTACTATCTGGCCGGGCCGCTTTCCGAATGGGTGATCTTCCGCCGTCTCTGGGCGATCCCGGCGGACGGCTTCGCAGCGCTGCTGCGCAAGCTGGTCAGCAACGAGATACTGCTCGGCTATCTCGGCGAAGTCTATTTCTACGCGTGGGCGCGGCGCAGCGGGAAGATCACGACCGCGCCGTTCGGCGCGATCAAGGATGTGACGATCCTTTCCGCGCTGGTCGGCAACGGCGTCACATTGGTCATGGTCGCCTTCGCCGTGCCGCTGCTGGGGGCGGTGGACGCGCGGCTCAACAGTTGGGAAGTGGGCGGGTCGATCCTGTTCGTGCTGGCGACATCGCTGGTGGCGATGCTGCTGCGCAGGCGGCTGTTCACCCTGCCGCGCGCGGAATTGCGGGTCGTTGCGGGCATCCATCTGGCCCGCATCGTCGCGACCACGGTGCTGGCGGCGATGATGTGGCACATGCTGCTGCCCGACATCGAACTCAGCTGGTGGATCCTGCTCGGCACGCTGCGCCAACTGGTATCCCGCCTGCCCTTCCTGCCGAACAAGGATGTGGTGTTCGCAGGCATGGCCGCCTTCCTGATCGGGCGCGACAGCGAGATCGTGTCGGCGATGGCGCTGATGGCCTCGCTCATCCTGGTGGCGCATCTGCTGGTCGGCATGGCGCTGGGCGCGACGGGCCTCATGAAGGAGAGCGAGGCGCAATGATCGCGACGCTGCTGCTCGCCGCCGCCATCCCCTCCACCCCCGACCTTGGCAAGGCGGAGGGCCAGTGCCGGGTGGATGAAAAGGGCCCGGCCTTTCTGGTCGACGTCAACGGCCTCAAGGACCGCAAGGGACGGCTGAAGCTGGAACTGTACCCCGCGGACGACGCGGACTTCCTGGCCGACGACAATCTGCTGGTCGCGGCCGGCAAGCCCTTCCGCCGGGTGGAGGTGGCGGTCCCGGCCACCGGGCCCGTGCAGCTCTGCATCCGCGCGCCCGGTCCCGGCACCTATGCGCTCAGCCTGCTGCACGACCGCGACGCCAACCGCCGCTTCTCGCTTTCGGTCGACGGGATCGGCTTTCCCGGCAATCCGAAGCTGGGCTGGTCCAGACCGTCCGCCGCCGCCGCCAGGGCGGTCGTCGGCAGCGGCCCCGCCCATATCGGCATCATCGTCAATTATCGCCGGGGGCTGCTGTCCTTCGGCCCGGTGGAGAAATAGGCCATGCGCATCGTCGACGTCTGCGCCTTCTACGCGCCCAGCGGCGGCGGGGTGAAAACCTATGTGGAGCGCAAGCTGCGCGCCGGGGCGCTGGCCGGGCATGAGGTCATCATCCTCGCGCCGTCCGACAGCGATCGGGTGGTGGAGGCGGGCGGCGGCAGGATCGTCATGCTGCCCGCGCGCCGCTTTCCGCTGGACCGGCGCTATTCCTATTTCGACGACGAAGCGTCGCTCCATGCCATGCTCGACCGGTTGCAGCCCGATCTGGTCGAGGCATCCTCGCCCTGGGCCAGCGCGGCGATGGTGGCGCGGTGGCGGGGCGGCGCGCCGCGCGCGCTCATCATGCACGCCGATCCGCTGTCGGCCTATGCCTATCGCTGGTTCGGATCGGTGCTGAGCCGCGAGGCGATCGACCGGGGGTTCGACTGGTTCTGGCGCCACCTGCGCCGGCTGGACGAGCGGTTCGATCTGGTGGTCAGCGCCAGCGACAGCCTGTCGCGCCGGCTGGAGGCGGGACGGCTCCGGCGGGTGATGACGCTGCCCATGGGCGTCGAGCCGGGGTATTTCAGCCCCGCGCATCGGCATGAGGGGCTGCGCGCCCGCCTGCTGGAGCGCTGCGGGCTGGGGCCGGAGGCGACGCTGCTGCTGGGTGTTGGCCGTCACGCCCCGGAAAAGCGCTGGCCGATGGTGATCGATGCGGTGACGTCGGCGGGCTTTTCGACGCCGGTCGGTCTGGTGCTGGTCGGTGACGGGCGGGAGAGAGGGCGGGTGCGCCGGGCGTCGGCCCATAATCCGCACATCCAGCTGCTGGCGCCGATGCATTCCCGCCCGGCGCTGGCCGAACTGCTCGCCAGCGCCGACGCGCTCGTCCATGGCTGCGAGGCGGAGACCTTCTGCATGGTCGCGGCCGAAGCGCGCGCCAGCGGCCTGCCGGTCATCGTGCCCGACGAAGGCGGCGCGTCCGATCAGGCGCGCAGCGGCGGCGGACTGCTCTATCGCGCGGGACAGGCGGACAGTCTGGCCGGCGTGATCGCGAAATTCGCGCGCGCCGATGCGGTGGCGCGGCACCGGGCGGCGCTGGAGTCTGCGCCGGCCGTCATGACCATGGACGACCATTTCGACCGGCTGTTTGCGGCCTATGACGATATTGCAGGGGCACGACGCCATGTTGCTTGACCGACGCATTACCCGCCCCCTGCGCCCGCACATTCCCTTTCCGGCCTTTCGGAAATCGCCGCAGGATGCGGTGGAAGTCCATCCCTGCGGCCTGCGCCATCGATCGACTTGCGAGTGCTGGTCGTTCGTGGCCGCCATTCTTTGGTGGTTGTTGCGTGCCGATCGGCAACATGGGAAGCGGCCGGGACGACCCTGACCGCGGCGTCAGGTCGCGCGGGAGCCAATTCCTGACATTCAAATAAAGATAATCGGTCTTCTTCGATATTTCGAAAGTTATATATCCATCCCGCAAATTGTGATCGGAAGTGAATATAATCCCCTTTGCATGGGAAACAATAAACACTGCTAACGTTTCTCTAACCTTTCCTGCTCCAATATTGGTTCAGATCAATAGGTGTCGAAATCACCGGAGGGGGAAACGTCATGCGCAAATATTGTGCGTTGTTCCTTTTGGGTCTCTTGCCGAATGCGGCGATGGCAACGGATGCCACAACGACGATGGGCGTGTCGGCCACGGTATTGAACGTCTGCCTGGTGTCGGCGACGAACATGGCGTTTGGCAGCTATGATCCGACATCGGCGTCTCCGACCGATGCGACCAGCACGATCAATGTCACCTGCACGCCGGGCACATTGTTCAACATAGGATTGAACGCCGGAAGCGCCGTCGGAGCGACGGTATCGACCCGAAAGATGCTGAGCGGCGCCAATCCGCTCGGCTACGCGCTCTACAGCAATTCGGGACGCAGCACGAACTGGGGCAACTCGGTGGGGTCGGACACGGTCGCCCAGACCGCGTCGACGATCCTGCCGGCGGCGTTCACCGTTTATGGCCGCATCCCCGCCCAGCAGAGCGTGGCCGCCGGCAGCTACACCGACACGGTGACGATCACCGTCAGCTACTGAAGGCAGGCCCGGTCATGACAATCAGGCGGCATGGCGCAGGACCCGGACGGGATCTGGCGGTGATGGTCGGCGCCCTGTTCTGGGGGATCGCGCCGTCGGCGAATGCGGGCGCGTTGCGCATCCTGCCGGTGCGGATCGAAATGGCGGCCGAGAAACAGTTTTGCAGCCTGACCATCGCCAATGATGACAAGGCGCCCGCGACTGTCCAGGTCAGGGGTTTTGGCTGGCGCAAGGATGCGAACGGCATCGACCTGCTGGACCCGGATGGGGGGCCGGTCGTCAATCCCTCCATTCTCAGCATTCCCGGCGGGTCGAGCCGGCTGGTCCGGTGCAGCCTGCCGGCGCGCAGCGGGTCGCGTGAAGAGAGCTACCGCCTGATCATCGATGAATTGCCGATGGCGACGGTTGCTCCCGGTACCGTGCGGACGTTGCTTCGCATCAGCATGCCGATATTCCGCGCGCCGTCGGGCGCGGCGCCCCTGCTTCGCTGGTCGGTCGGAAAGGGTGCGGATGGACGGCGGACGCTCATTCTGTTTAACCAGGGCGACCGGCATGTCCAGGTCACGGCGATCGACATGACGCCTGCCGGGGCTGGCGGGAAAGTCACGCGGCTCGACCGTGGTTTCTACCTGCTGGCGGGCGGGCGCATCGACCTGCCGCTTGAATCCCCGGATGGCGATGCGATCAGCGGAGTGCAGGTGGAGACGGCCACTGGCCCACTCGCCGCGTCAACCGCCGTCGCCGAGCGGTGAGGGTGGATGATCGATGCCGCTCGCTGCTGCATTGTCCGGCGCAGGGCGGGCCGGCTGGCGGCCGGGCAGGGCATCGGTCCTGCTATGGCTGTCGCTGGCGCAACCGGCGGCGGCGTCCGATCTTCCGTTGGCACTCGCCGTTCCGGTGGCGGTCGAGCCGGACGGCAGTCCGCGCCCCATGCCCGTGGGCGTCGTCATCAATGGCCAGCCGCTTGAAGAGACGGGCCTTGTCGTGCTGAGCGCGGGCCGCCTGTTCGTCCGGCAGGACATGCTGAGCCAATGGGGTTTGCGGTTGCCCGCGCCGCTTCGGCAAATGGAGGTGGGTGGCTGCGACTATGCCTTGCTGGACGGGCTGCCCGGCCTTTCGGTGAAACTCGACGGTTCGGGCGGAACCCTGCTGATCGACGCCGGGCCGTCCTTCTTCCCGACCGCCCATATCGGCCCGGAACAGCGCGGACGGCCGGTGATGGAAGCGGTGCCGGTGCAATTTGCCGGCTATGATCTGTCGGTCGCGCGCTGGGGCGGCGGCTGGGCCGCTTCCGCCCTGCTGGATGCCGGGATGTCGGGCGGCTGGGGCGTCGCCGGCACCACCGCCCTGATGCAGCAGGGCGGCGGGCCGGCGGCGGTTCGTCTCGACAGCAATGTCATCCGCGATTTTCAGGATCGGCGTTTGCGGCTGGTCCTGGGCGACACATTCACGCGCGGCGCCGACTGGAACCGGCCGGTCCGGTTCGCCGGGGTGAGGCTGGGGACCGATTTCTCGTTGACGCCGGAAGCCGTCACCTATCCGGTGCCCCGGCTTTCCGGCTCCGCCGCCTTGCCCTCGGTCGTGGACCTTGCGGCGGCCAGCAGCCGCCAGAGCATGGCGGTTCAGCCCGGCGATTTCAAAATCGATTATCAGCCCGTCTTTACCGGCGCGGGCGAAGTGACGATGACGATCAGGGACGCCAATGGCGCCGCCCGCACCGTCACGCAAAGCTTCTACACCAGTCCGCGGCTGTTGCGGGAAGGGCTGGACGATTTTTCGCTGGAGGCAGGGTTTTTGCGCAGGGACTTCGGTGCGCGCAGCTTTTCCTATGGGGCTCCCTTCGCCGCCGGTTTCTGGCGGCATGGGCTGGGCGACGGCCTGACGCTTTCCGGCCGCATGGAGGCAAGCGAGGATGGGCAGATGGCCGGGCTGGGATTTGGCGCGCTTCTGTCTTCCTGGGGCGAAATATCGTTGGCGGCGGCGGGGTCGCATGGCCGTTCGGGTGATGGTTTCCTGTGGCGCGCGCAGGTGCAGCGGATCACGGCCCGCTATTCCGTGACCGCCAGCTACATGCAGGAAGATGCGCATTTCACGCAGGTCGGGGAGGATGATCCAGTGCCCGCCGGTCGCCGGGAATGGGTCGTGGCGGGAAGCCTGGCCCTTGGCGGGCGCGGCACCATCAATGCCCATTATCTCGACAGTGAGGGCGGCGAAGGCGACCGCTTCTCCACCGGTTCCCTTTCCTATGCGGCCAGCCTGGGGGCGGCCTGGGTCACGCTGGGCGCGCGGCGGACGCGCTTTTCGGACAGCCGGACCAACGGCCTTTTCGGATCGCTGACCCTTCCCCTCGGCGCGCGGTCGAGCGCGGGCCTGTTCGTGGAGGGAGGCCGCACCGCCGCCAGCTTCAGCCAGAACCCGCCGCCGGACGCGGGGTGGGGCTATCGCTTCCTGGCGTCGCGTCAGGCGGATGCGCCGGTACAGATGGAAGGCGGCGTGACATGGCGCACGGCGGCCGGCGATGTCGATCTGTCGGCGTCGCGCATGGGGGAAATGGAAGGGATGCGGTTCCAGGCCCGCGGGGCGTTGCTGCGGGTAGGGGGGCGGATCATCGCGACACCGCAGCTCGATTACGCCTTTGCGGTGGTGGATGTGGCCGCCGATCAGGACGTGACGGTCTTCTTCGAAAACCGGCCGGTCGCGCGCAAGGCGGAACCGGGCAGGCCCGCGATCGTCACGGGGTTGCAGCCCTATGCGGCCAACCGGATCGCGATCGACCTGGATGCCCTGCCGATCGACACTGTCGTGACATCGGCGGAGCAGGTCGTGGTTCCGGGATACCGGCAGGCGGTGAGGATCGGTTTTGGGGGTGCGGCCGCTCACCCCGTCACCTTGCGGCTGGTCGACGGCGGCGGCGCCGCCATTGCGGAAGGACTGACCGTCACCATGGAGGGAGCGGCATCCGGCATTTCCGGACATGGCGGCGAAGTGTATCTGGCCGACGCGCATGAAGGGCAGGAAATCCTGCTGACCGGCCCGGCGGTCGCCTGCCGCGCGATCGTCCCGGCCCTGCCGGGCAACGCCGGTGCGGCACGGATGGGGCCGGTACGCTGTGTGCCGGATCGGGAGGGGAAGCGATGAAAGCTGCGGGATTCGTTCTGGCCGCGCTGGCCGGCATGGGGCTGGCGACGCCGGCATGGGGCTGCACCCTGTGCAGTTGTTCGGCGTCGACGACGGGAATCAGCTTTGGCGGCTACGATCCCACTTCGCCCGCGCCCAAGGACGCCGCGGGCAGCGTGACGCTCAGTTGCACGGGCCTGGTCTCGCTGGCGGGGACCATCGACATCGCGATCAGCCCGGGCTCGTCGGGCGATGCGCTGGCGCGCCAGATGACGCAGGGTGGCGCACGGCTCAACTACAACCTCTATACAAATGCCAGCCGCACGACCGTCTGGGGAACCGGATCGTCGGGGACCGGCACGGTCACCGCCTCGTTGAACGGGCTGCTGTCCTTCAGCCAGACCGTGTCCGTCTATGGCCGCATCGCGGCGGGACAATGGCCGCAGGCGGGGGCCTATGCCGACAGCCTGATCGTCACCATCAGCTACTGATGCCGACCGGCTTCGTTCCCATCATGAAGACGCCGCCCGCCTGCCCGTCGGCGGACAAGAGCGGCGCGGCATTGACCCAGACGGTCTGGCCGTCGGGACGGCCGCCCACCAATGCCGCCGCCATGCCGAACGGTTTACCCACGGTCAGCAATTCTTCCACGGCATCGCTGATCGTGCCGCGGTTGGAAGCCCCAAACAGGGTCGCAAATCGGGTGCCGACGACCCGGCTTTTCTCCGTTCCGACCAGCTCCGCGAGCGCGGGCGAAATATCGGTGACGATGGCCCGGACATTGAAGGTTCCGCGGGCCAGTCCGGGCAGCCGGTCGATCAGATCCTCATAGGCGGCGATCCGCGCATCCTGGGCGCGCAGGGTCACGCGATCCGCGATTTCGTCGGCAAGCACGGCAAAACCGCCCGGAAAGGCCGCAGCCTGGACGCGATGGACGAGCGGCGGCGGCCCGGCGGCGTTCTGCTCGAACGCTTCCGGAATGCCCGTGTCGCGCACGCGTTCAAGCGCCCGCAACAGGGAATGGGAGTCGGAGCCCGCCAGCATCTGCGCCAGGGGGACTCCCAGCACCTGCTTCTCGCTGACGCCAAAGCGGCGGCGGGCGGCCAGATTGATCCGGGAGAGTTTCAGATCCCGATCCGTCAGGATCACCTGCGTGGGGATCATGTCCAGCAGGATGTCCAGTTGCGTTTCCGGATGATCCGGTCCGCTGGAGCATTTCCGGCCGCTGGCCAGACGCTGGAACAGGTCCGTCGCAAGGAGCGTCAGGCCGACATGGCCATGGTTCATGATATGGATGGGTTCGCCCATTGCCTGTCGGGAATGCACGGCGAAATGCCGAATCAGCGCCGTGGCCGTGACGACCTGACCGGGCGGTAAATCATCCACCGGCTTGCTCCCCTTTCCCCATCATCCCGTCGGTGTCCGCATAATGCGTACAATATCGGGCCTGTCATTAAAACGGAATCGTAACGAGTGCGCTGCCGCCGATCAAATGCTTCCTCAACCCATTGTGTTGCCGGACGAATATGGACGGGGTCGGGGAAGGGAAAAATCCGGCGGGCCGTGCCGATACATATATTGCGTAAAATTCCCTGTCTTCGCCTTCGCGCGCCCTTAGCCGTGGCGCTTCCATCTTCCGTCCGGGGACGTGGGATGCCGGGCTTGCGCTACCGCTGGACGGGCGCGTGGGGGGCACCCGTTCAGGGGACGGATCCATGAGGCGCGACGCATCGCGATATTCATCCGGGACTGCCGGAATAGCGAACCCGGCAAAGGGGCGCGGCAGGAAGGCCATGCGATGGCTGACGGGCGCTTTGCTGCTGGCGGGCGCGGGGTCGGGCGTGACCGCCCGAGCCAATGTGGTCAGCGCCTGCTCCGGCGTCAGCCTTCCCAAATCGGTGCTGACGCAGACCATCGGCGATGTCATCACGCCCGTTCTGGCGCCGGTGGAATCGACGCTGAGCATCCTGACCTTCGGATCGGTCGACCTCGGCATCAACGCCGCATTGTCCAATGCGGCGTCGGGCGCGCCGATCAATCTCAATGTGCTCGACATCAACGGCAATGCCGTCGACCTGCTCTCCGACCCGAGTTGCGAAACGACCTCCGACAGTTTCAGCCTTCTTACGCCCAGGGGCATTTCCTTTGGCGGCAACAAGATCACCGGTCTGGGTACGCCGGGTCTTGAAGCCAGCGCGGGCGAGCTGGACGCGATCGCCATCGGCAACCTCGCCAGCACGGCAACGGGCGCCTATGAGGCGGTGGCGATCGGCGCGGGGGCATCTGCCACCCACATGCGCAGCGTGGCATTGGGTGCGGGATCGGTCGCCAACGGCCTCAGCCTGAACCTGCCCGCCTATCTGGTCGGCGGCGCTGCCAGCGCGGAGGTGAATATCGGCGGCCGCCGGCTGACCGGGCTCGCGGCCGGGGCGAATCCGACCGACGGGGTCAATGTCGCGCAATTGCAGGCCGTCAACGACGCGCTGGGCACTCTGGCCGGCAATGCGGTGCAATATGACGGCAGCGCGCGGTCGATGGTCACGCTGCAGGGCGCGACCGGCACCGGCATCACCAACCTCAGCGCGGGAGCGGTGAACGCCACCAGCACCGATGCGGTCAACGGCTCGCAATTGCAGGCGACGAACGACCTTGTCGCCCAGAACAGCGCGGCCATCGTCCAGCTAGGCTATGACCTTGCGATATTGAACGATCTGGCCGTCAAATATCAGGATGGGACGAAATCCTCCATCATCCTCGGCGGCGCAGGCGGCACGGCCATCACCAATCTGGCCGCCGGCACCACGAGCAGCGACGCGGTCAACCTGTCGCAGTTGAGCAGTTCGGGGAGCGGCGGCGGCGGCGGCGGCGGCGGCGCGGCGCAGGACGCGCTGCCCTATGATCCGGCGATCCAGGCCTATAATGCCGCGCGCGGCGGCGTCGACCAGAAGATCGGCGGCGTTGCCGCGGGCGAACTGAGCGCGGCATCGGCCGAGGCGGTCAATGGCGCGCAACTCTACGCGACCAATGTGCAACTGGCCTATAATGTGACCGCCATCACCGACCTTCAGGAAGCAAGGGCAGGGTATCTCCAGGTCAACAACAGCTCCGGCCATGCCAAGCCCGTCGCGAGCGGCGCGGACACGCTGGCCGCGGGGGCGGGCGCGGTGGCGTCCGGCAGCGGCAGCCTGGCCCTGGGCACGCAGGCGCAGGCGATCGCGCCGGGCAGCGTCGCGCTTGGCTATGCTTCTGTCGCCGAACGGGCCAATACGGTGTCGGTCGGCAGCGCTGGGGCGGAGCGGCAGATCACCCATGTCGCCGACGGCATGGCGCCGACCGACGCGGTCAATCTGCGCCAGCTGCAAGGCGGAATGGGGCAGGCGGTGGATGCCGCCAACGCCTATACGGATGTGCGCTTCAATCTGTTCGACAGCGGCCTGCGCAATTTGCGCCGCGATGCGGAGGGCGGCATCGCCGCGTCCATGGCGATGGCTGGCATACCGCAATTTTCCGAGGCCGGCGGCGGCACCCTGGGCCTGGGCGTCAGCACGTGGCAGGGCGAACATGCGGTCGCCATGGGAATATCGAAGGTGTCGGATAATGGCCGTTTCATCATGCGGGCGTCCGCAACCTATAACAGCCGCAATCAGGGAGGCGCCAATGCCGGCATGGGCATCGCGTTCTGAAAGGCGCCGGTATCTGGCCCTGCTGGCACTGGTCCTGTGTCCGTCGCCCGCGGCGGCGGCCGAGCCGGACTTTCTGCCGGACATCGCGCCCTTGTCGGATTTCCCCGATCCCGGTCGCGCCACCCGCCGCGAGGGTGTGTTTCTGTTGCCCCAGACGCCGCGCCTGTTAACGCCCGGCATGACCAAGCGGCAGGTCTATGCCTTGCTGGGCGTGCCCCATTTCCATGAGGGTTTGATCGGTGAGCGGCGCTGGAACTATATCCTTGATTTCTATACCGGTTCTGGAATGGAATATCGGATTTGCCGCCTGCAATTGCATTGGGACCGCAGGATGCGCCTCGAAAAAATGGCCTGGAGCGACAAGGCGTGCCGGGACATGGTCTACGCGCCGCCGCAACCGCTGGCCAGCGATCCGCAACGCCCGGTTACGGTGCGGAAGCTGCCGACGCTCACGGTCTATTTCGATTTCGACAAGGCCGATGTGCGCGAAGATGCGCATCGCGAACTGACCGCATTCCTACAGGGGAGAGAGCGAAGCATCCCAAAGCTGTCCGTGACGGGTTTTACCGACAGCGCGGGACCGGATGCCTATAATGACCGGCTGAGCCTGATGCGGGCGGATGCCGTGGCCAGGGATCTGGCGGCGATGGGGGTGCCCCTGTCGAACCTCCAGGTCTCCGGAGCGGGGGAGCGCACGCCCGCGCACCGGTCCGAGGGAGGCGCTGCCGATCCTCTCAACCGGCGGGTGCTGGTCCGCATGATGTCGAATGACGAATGATGATATATCCCTGCGCTTCGCAGCCGGATCGCTGGCATGTCCGGCAAAGCCGGTGCGCGGGAGCGATGGTCGCTGCGTCCCGCCGAAAGGCTAGAGCCATCGACATTCAGCCCTGACGGCCTGCAAATGACGCTTTTTCGTGCTTCCGGTGCTCACCTACTTTGAGTAGGCTGCGCTCCGGGTCACGGAAAAACACCATTTTACCTTCGGTGGCCTTCGGCTCGGCTCGTCATCTTTCTGAATGGCGATTGGCTCTAGGCGTCAGTTGGGCCTCGCGCCGATTTCAGGGTGACGGGACGCAGGCTTTCCTTGTCCTCCGGAGCGACCGTTGCATGAATGTCGGGCCGGTAATGTTCGTCCGCGCGTTGCGATCCGTCGGGATGTTCGGGACCTTCCAGATCGACCGGGCGATGTCCCACTTCGCCGGGGGCGTCGGCCTGTTGCCGATGCGCCGCGGTCTGTTCATCATGCTCCGCTGCTGAATCCCGGTTTCCGGTACCGGGCGTGGACCAGGTTGGGCGTCCGCCTTTCAAGAGTTGCCGCCCGGCCAAGGCCGCGACGCCGAGCAATGCCAAAGTCCTCAACATGACAGGTCTCCTTCGTGATGAAGGAACGCGGCGGAGGAGATAGGTTTCCCATGGCGTTCGATGCCCTTTGTTCGATCCGGCGCTCAGGCCGGGCCGTCATCGTGCAAGGGGATGATGTGATCTGCCGGGTTCATGGAAAAGAAGACATGCTCTTCCCACAGGCGCAGAAGGTCGGCGGCGCGGCCGCTTTGCTGGGCGTTCAGCAATGCCGTCAGCAATTCCTCATGCATGACCGCCTGGTCCTGCAAGACACGGCCGTGCAAATCCTCGACCGAGAGCATGGCGAACCGAATTTGATCTCTCAGTTGGTCGTAGCGTGAGATCAATCGCGGAAGTCCGGTGAGCCGGACCAGCGTCATATGGAATTCGATGTCCAGCGCCGAGATGGTTTCCACATCGGAATTGGCCTGCGCCGCCCGCATTCCATCCACCACGGCGGCTAGCGGACCGAGATCGGTCTTGCGCTGCACGAGGATGCGAATGGCCAATATCTCGTCAGCCGCCCGAAGCGCGGCCAGTTCGGGCATGTCGCCCGGCGCGGACGGAGCAACGACATAGGATCGATTATGCGCCTTCACGATCAGTCCGGATTGTTCGAGCAACCGAAGCGCTTCGCGCACGGGGGCGCGGCTGACGGCCATCCCCGTCGCGAGCACGGACTCCCGCAACGGTTGCCCGGCGAGGAATTCCCCTGACAGCAGCTTTTCCCTGATCTGGGCATATACCTCGCTGACGATCGAGCTGGTTCGAACCGCGGTGAAATTCATGTCATCAGTGCTCGCGCGTGCCATTGCCGTTCCACCGCCTTTATGACGATTTCCATCCGATCGTCTCACATTGAGGTGCTGGCTGTAAGATAAGGTCCTTGTCCTGTTCAAGGTCGAACGGCAAGCCAGGCCTTCGCCTGACGATGGACGGATCATTGTCATGTCATATGCTTGCGTATCGAATCGGGGAAATAGGGCTGAATCCCTCAGCTATGCTTTTCCGGCTTGTGACGGCGCCCGACGCGGAATCAGCGCTCTTCGAGAATAATCGATTGAAATAAAGTGATCTTCCTGGGGTTTCGGGCTTCCTCCTCTCAGCGTTCGAAAAAGCAAAAAACTGTCGACAGTCTACAGTTGATAAGATATGCATGCGTACAAATATAAACAGGAGGGGCGAGTTGGAGAAATCTCCGGTCGATCTCGCGGCGCGGCATATTCTGCCTACGCTGGCGCTGTGCGTTTTCGTGAATATCGTCGATCGCACCAATGTGGGCATCGCCGCCCTCAACATGCGCGCGGATATCGGCCTGTCGGCATCGGCTTACGGGATGGGGGCGGGCCTCTTCTACATCGGCTTCTTCTTCGCCGGCGTACCCGCCAACCTGCTGCTCGCCCGAATAGGCGCGCGCCGGTGGATCGCGGCCCTGCTGGTCGCCTGGGGCCTTATTGCGATTGCCACCGGATTCATATCCGATGCCGGAAGCTTCTATGCGGTTCGTCTGGCCCTGGGCATTGCTGAAGCGGGGTTCGTGCCTGCCATCGTCTATTATCTCGCGCAATGGTTCGACCGGCGCGCAATGTCGAAGGTCATGGGGCTGATGATCGCGATGATGCCAGCGTCGCTGGCGATTGGCGCGCCGCTGACCACGGGTCTCCTGATGGCGGTGGATTGGCGCTGGCTGTTCATCATCGAAGGCGCGCCGGCGTTTCTCGTCGCCATTCTGGTGCTGAAATCGCTGCCCGAGCGCATCGACGACGCGCCCTGGCTTTCCGACGATCAGAAAAAGGCCCTGTCCGCCCGGCTGATGGCGGACGGCGCCCATCGTCAGGCCGGGTCCTGGCGGGACGCATTGACGCATCCCCAGGTGCTCCTGCTCAGCCTGCAATATTTCTGCATAGGGCTGAGCAGCCAGGCCATCATCTTCTGGTTCCCCCAGATCATCCGGTCGACCGGCATGTCGACGCTCGAGTCCGGGCTGTTCAGCACGGTGCCATGGGTGCTTGCGGCACTGCTCACGCCGCTCTGGGCCTGGCATTCAGCCTCGACCAACGAGCGTTATTGGCACGCCATCCTGCCCTGCTTGGCGTCGGGAGCGATCACGATGGCCGGCGCGCTGCTCCTTGACGACAGCGCGCTTTCCGGGTTGTGGCTGCTGTCGCTGGGCGTTGCGCTGAGTTCGATGGCGTCGGCATCCTATTGGGCCATTCCGCGGGTCCATGTCTTTGGCGCGGCAGCCGCAGCGGCGGGTGCGCTCACCAATTCTTTTGGCAATCTTGCCGGTTTCGTGGCGCCGGTCGCCGTCGGCATTTCAAAGGATATGACCGGCGAATTCAGGCTGGTGCTCATCCTGCTGGCCATGCCCGCCTTCCTCGCGGCCCTGTGTTCCACCTTTGCCGGCCGAATGGCCGACCCGGTGGACCGGCGTTCGATCCCATGAGGCTGCACCGCATGCGCGATCGATTGAGGCAGGGCGGTCTGATCGGCATGTTCATCTCCCTGCCTGCTCCCTCGCTCGTCGAATCCCTGGGCGGCATCGGCTTCGATGCGCTGGTGCTCGACGCCGAACATGCCGCGTTCGGCATTGCGGAGCTTGAGGCGCTGATCCGCGCCGCCGACGTCGCCGGTCTGCCCGCGCTGGTCCGCGTGGCGGCGATCGGTCCGGACATCGGCAGAGCCCTGGACCTGGGGGCGGCGGGCGTCATCGTGCCGCGCGTGGAAAGCGTCGCCCAGGCCGAAAGGATCGTCGCTGAAGTCCGTTTCCCGCCGGACGGCGCGCGGGGCGCTGGGGCAGTCCGCGCATGCGATTATGGGGCTTCGCTGCAGCCATATCTGGAACAGGCAAATGATCATCTGGCCGCGATCGTTCAGATCGAGACCCTGGCCGGACTGGACATGGTGGAGCAGATCGCCGCTGTTCCGGGCATCGACGGCCTGTGCATGGGACCGTTCGACCTTGCCGTGTCGATCGGCCATCCGGTGGGGTCGCCGGCGCATGCCGCCGCGATGGACCGGATCTGCCGCGCGGCGCGCGATGCAGCCATTGCCGGCATCGCCGTGTGCGCCACCGCCCGGCAGGTCCAGCATGCCCGCGATGCCGGAGCAAAGCTGGCGATCTTCGGCATGGATCGGATGTTCGCGCTTCAGGCGGCCGCGGCGGCTGCCGCTTCCATCAAGGCTAAACCCGGATAGACGCACCGAAAAAGACGCGGCCTTGCCCGCGACGAATATCAACAAGGGGAGGTATCATGACAAAAAATACGATCCACCGGACAATATTGGTCTGCGCCAGCCTGATCGCCATGCCGGCCATGGCGCAGGGGACGACCGAGGCGGGGCAAGAGGGGGCAAGCCTGGCCGACATCGTCGTCACGGCGCAACGCCGGTCGGAAAATCTGCAGAACGTCCCGATCTCGGTAACGGCCATCACGTCGGAACAGGCGATCAAGCTGGGCATCACCCAGCCGGACGTGATCGCTCAGATGGTTCCCGGCCTGCAACTGAACCACTCCGCCTGGGGCCTTACGCCGTTTCTTCGCGGGGTGGGCACCAATTCGGTCGCCATCGGCAATGAGCCTGCGGTGGCGCTGTTCGTGGACGACGTTTATCTGCCGACCGGTTCGGCTGGTGTCTTCCAGCTCAATTCGATCAGTTCGATCGAGGTTCTCAAGGGCCCTCAGGGCACCTTGTTCGGGCGGAATGCGACGGGCGGCGTGATCCACATCCGCACCAGAGACCCAAGCTTCGACCCCTCCGCCAGCGCGACCGCCAGCTATGGAAATTACGACACGATCTCTGGCCAGCTCTATGGATCGACCGGTCTTACCGACACCGTCGCGATCAATTTCGCCCTGCAGGGCATCGACCAGCGCAAGGGCTGGGGCGTCAACGGCACGACAGGGAACGAAGCCAACAGCATGTCGGGCTGGGGAGGGCGCGCCAAGCTGCTCTGGAACATGGGCGAAGAGACGTCGCTGCTGGTCGCGGGCAGCTATGACCGGCGCAGTTCCGATCAGGGGCAGCCGGGGCGCTCGATTGCAGGAACCTTTACGCGGGACGGTTACAGCGCGGATGCGGCGGGGCTGGGATTCTACGACGTCATGTCCAATCTCGACACCGTGCAAAAGTCGACCACCCGGTCCCTGAGCGGCAAGTTGACGCATGATTTCGGATCTGCGCGGCTCGTGCTGATAAACGCGTTCAGCAAGACCGTCGTCGATCCCGTGGTCAGCGACAGCGACGGATCGCCCAGCCCCTTCTTCCAGACGCGCGAATTCGCCATGGGCGGGCGCACGTTCACGCAAGAAGTGCAACTGCTCTCGCCCGAAGGCTCCGCGGTCAAATGGATTTTGGGCGCCTTCTACCTGCATGACCGGTCCTTCATGGACGCGACCTATGAGGGGCAGGCGTTCGGAACCTCCAAATCGCATACCGACGCGGTTCAGCGGACCAATTCGATCGCCGGCTTCGGGCAGGTGACAACGGAAATCCTGCCGAGGACCAACCTGACGCTGGGCTTGCGCTATACTTCGGACCGCCGGTCGCTCGATGCCGTTGCCCGATTGCTGCCCGCCACGGGCGCGGCTGTCACATTCGGCCCGTTCGAGGATGCAAAGACATTCAACAGCGTGACCGGCCGGGCTTCGATCGATCATCATTTCTCCGACGATCTCATGGGCTATATTGCGTATAATCGGGGCTTCAAATCGGGCATATATAATTTTACCGGCATCGTCGCTGGCACGACCACTCTGCCCCCGCCGGTAAATCCGGAGACGCTGGATGCCTATACGATAGGTTTCAAGTCCGAATTCCTCAATCGCCGCCTGCGCGTGAATGCTGAAGCCTTCCTCTATGAATATTCAGACCTTCAGGTGCAGATCGTCCTGCCGACGGGAACGACCCTCACCAATGCGAGCAAGGCCACCATCAAGGGGATCGACTTCGAAATATCCGCGATCCCGGTCCGCAATCTGACGGTCAGCGCCTCCATCGGATTGCTGGACGGGCGGTACAAGGATTTCCGGAATGCCCCTTCCTTCTTCCTGCTGCCGCCGAACGCGCCCACGCCCTATGATCCCGCCAGATGTAGTGGACCCAATCCCTATCCCGCGGTCCAGGGTTCCGCCCCGGCGACGCAACGAAGCTGCGACGTATCGGGCAACAGGCTGATCCAGGCTCCGCCCTTCTCCAGCAATCTTCAGCTTCTCTATACGCTGCCGACCGACCTTGGGGATTTCGACCTGTCGGCATCCTGGGCGCATGGCGGCAATTATGAATATGACGTCTTCAGCAGTCCGCTGACGCGCCAGCCCAGGACGGACATCGTTAATGGATCGGTCCAGTGGACCGCGCCGGGCGGCACTTTCAACGTGCGGTTGTGGGCGAACAACCTGACGGGCGAGAAATATTACACCATCGCCACGACCGGGTCGACGGCCGGCGCCAAATATGCGGCCGCCGCACCCCGCACCTATGGCGTCACGCTGGGCGCGAACTTTTGAGGTCGAGGCGGCTTGCGGGGCAAGTTCCCGGAAGCCGCCCCTGGCGCAGTCCAGGGAAATATTCGCTGAAAGGAAGCCAGTTCTCGTGATGGATCATAGGGAAGAACTTCGATCCATCGTCGGCAGGGCCCATTGCTTTGCCGGGGATGAAATCGACCAGCGCTATCGAACGGACCTGCTTGGCCTCTACACCTGCTCTCCATCCTGCGTCGTCCGCCCGGGAAGCACGGGGGAGGTGGCGCGGGTGATGGAGGCGGCGCGCAAGGCACGCATCGCGGTCACCGTTCTGGGCGGCGGGACGGGGGGCGTCGGCGGCACGGCCTGCACGGATGGCGGCATCATCCTGTCGCTCGAACGGATGAACAGGGTCCTTGAGATCGACGAGGATGCCATGACCATCACCGCCGAAGCCGGCGTCACTCTCCAGTCCCTGCAGGAGGCGGCCGCCGGCAAGGGCCTGCTGATGCCGCTGGACATCGGATCGCGCGGCAGCGCGACGATCGGCGGCAACATAGCGACCAATGCGGGCGGCCTCAGAACCCTGCGCTGGGGCATGATGCGCGATATGGTGCTGGGGCTGGAAGCGGTCCTTGCCGATGGCACGGTGGTGTCGAGATTGGGCAAGGTGCTGAAGGACAATGCCGGCTATGACTGGAAGCATCTCTTCATCGGCAGCGAGGGCACGCTGGCCATCGTCACCCAGGCGGTCCTGCGGCTGCGGCCGCTTCCCACGACGGCGCAGACCGCCCTGTTGGCGTTCGATACGGTCGAGCAGGCAAGCCGGCTGCTTCGCCGGTTGCAACGGGATCTGGACGGGCGGCTGTCCAGCTTCGAACTGATGTGGAGGGATTTTTTCAACGTCATCGGCCAGGCGCAATCGGCCCGCCGTCCCTTGCCCATGTCGCCGGAATATCGGCTATATGCGATAGTCGAAGCGCTGGGTTCTCACCCGGAGCGCGATCGGCAGGTGTTCGAGGAAGTCCTGTCGGCCATATTCGACGGCGGGCTCGTCCATGATGTCGTCATTGCCCAATCGGAGCGTGAAAGGCAGAATATCTGGGCCTTGCGGGAAGATCTGCTCGAACCGCTGGCGGCCCTCTCCCCTTTTGCGGGCTTCGACATCAGTCTTTCGCTGCTCGATATGGACCGGTTCATCGAACAGACCGATGCGAAAATGGGCGAGATGCTGCCGGGCGCCGTGGTCCTGCACTATGGACATGGCGGCGACGGCAACATGCACCTGATCGTGAGCCACCCCGCCTTGCATGATCCGCAGGTCATGCATGCGACCGAATGCCTGGTCTATGACGCTATCCGTCAATATCGCGGTTCGATAGCCGCCGAACATGGCATCGGGCAGGCGAAGCTGGAATTTCTCGATCGATCGCGCTCCCGGGAGGAAATCGCGCTGATGCGGTCGCTCAAACAGGCTCTCGACCCGCTGAACCTGCTGAACCCCGGCAAGGTTTTTCCTGCCGCTGGATGAGGCCGGACAGGTCGGCCCGGCGGCCTTCCGGCGCGGGCATTGGGACGATGCGGTCAGGCGCAGATTTGGAGATTCAATGGCGTTTCGATATGCTTGGCGGGATTTCAGCGCGCTGCAGAACATAGAGGATTACCGGAAGCGGGCGCGCCGCATCCTTCCCGACATGATCTGGACATATGTGGAAAGCGGTGCGGGAGATCATCTGACGCGGCTCGACAATGAGGCCGCCTTCACCCGCTGGAAATTGCGGCAGCGCTGTCTGACAGGACAGGCGGCGCCGTCCTTGGGCACGATCATGTGCGGCGTCGACGTCAGCCTTCCGGTCGCGCTGGCGCCGACCGGGCTGGCCGGCGCCTCGCATTGGAGCGGGGATGTCGCAGCCGCGCGCGCCGCGGAGGCGGCGGGCACCCGACTGGCGCTGAGCACGGCGTCCTGCTATTCGATCGAGGAGGTCGCGCAGGCCACGAAGAGCAACCACTGGTTTCAGCTCTATCCCTTTGCCGACCGGCCGGTGGCGTCCTGGTTGATGCGGCGCGCGAGCGATGCGGGCTATGGCGCCCTGATCGTCACCGTCGACGTGCCCGTGCCGGGAAATCGCGAAGGCGAGCGCCGAGCCGGAATAGGCATGCCTACGGTTCTTACACCCGCGCGCATTCTGGACATCGCGCGCCGGCCCCGATGGATGGCGAACGTGCTGCTGCATCGCCGCAATGTGCCGGTTCATTATGTCGAGGCAGAAAGGTTGCGGTTCGACGGGGCGGCTGGGGCAAGGCAGGCTTGGCGCGCCATGCAGCAGGATCTGGGCTGGGACGACCTGCGATGGATGCGGGACCAGTGGCGGGGACGCTTCTACATCAAGGGCATTCTGGACGCCGATGACGCGGAAAAGGCGATCGATCTTGTCGGCGCCGATGGCATTGTCGTGTCCAACCATGGCGGGCGTCAGCTCGATCGGGCCATGGCGTCGATCGATGCATTGCCGGCCATTTCCGACAGGATCGGCGGTCGGGCCGAAATCTATCTGGATGGCGGGGTAAGGCGGGCGGCGGATATTGTGACGGCCCTGTGCCTTGGCGCGACCGGCGTCTTCCTGGGCCGCCCCTATCTTTACGGTTTGGCGGTGGCTGGAGAAAAGGGTGTTGGGGAGATCATCGAGCTGTTGCGATCGGATTTGCATCGCACGCTCATTTTGATGGGATGCCGCTCGGTCCGCGATCTGGACCGATCCTGGATATTGAAAACAGGCGAAGAGGTTCCGCAACTCCGTCATCGCGGATAGAGCCCGGCAGCTTCGAACCGCTCCCTGCCACGGGCCCCTGGCGCGGGGGGAGGGGATATGCGCCCTTCCCGTCGAATCCTTGACCTGTTGCCCCCCCGGCATCTCAGGAAAGATCGGCCAGGTCGTAAACCGGCCGGATTTCGATCTCGCTCGGCCCCGGCATGGGGTTGGGGCAGCGCTTCGCCCAGGCGACGGCCTCTTCCATGTCCTTGACTTCCCACAGCCAGAAGCCGGCGACCAGTTCGCGGGCCTGTGCGAAAGGGCCGTCGATGACCGTCCGGTTCGGACCGTCGAAGGCGATCCGCTTGCCTTGGGAAGAGGGCGTCAGGCCGTCGGCGGCGAGCAGGATGCCGGCCTCCGCCAGTTCGTCGTTGAACTGGCCCATGGCTTCCATCGCCGCCCGAGTCTCCGGAGTGGCGACGAAACCTCGTTCGCTGTCCTCAGTGGCCTTTACGAGCACCATCACGCGCATGGCTTTTCTCCTGTCAGGGCTGGCTGTCGATACAGCCTATATGCTGCCGTTCCGTCCTGGAGCATCGTGCAGAAAAGTGGGAAAGGGGTTTCTGCCTGAAAGGATGCGGCAACGGAGACCGGGAGGACCTGCCCCCGATTTAACGCAGCGTGCCTTAGAATGTAGGAGAAAGCGCGCCGGATCAACCTATGACCGCATGGGGCGGCGGCCCTTCCATGCCGGCCGGTCCGGGAAGAGTCATTGCTCAATCGCGACGAACCGACTCCCGTTCATGTCCGACATGCGCTAAACATGGATCAGTTCGCCGGCCGCTGGCGATCCTTCGTCGGAGCGTTCATGGCAGTCGAGATCGAACGGAAATTCCTGGTCGTGAGCGATGAATGGCGGGCGATGGCGGACGCGGGGCGGGACTTGCGGCAGGGTTATGTCGCGCATGACGGCCATGCCAGCGTGCGGGTGCGCCTGTCGGCGGACGGGGCCTGGCTTACCGTCAAGAGTGCGCGGGCAGGCCTGGTCCGGGACGAGTTCGAATATGCGATACCCGCGGCGGATGCGGAGGACATGCTCGACCGGCTCTGCGTCGATACGCTGATCAGGAAGACCCGCTATCGCGTGCCGCATGATGGCAAGGTCTGGGAAGTCGACGTCTTTGCCGGGGCGGCGGAAGGGCTGGTCCTGGCGGAGGTCGAGATGCGGTCGATTGACGAACGCTTCGACCTGCCGGACTGGGTCGGGGACGAGGTGACCAGCGACCCCCGCTTCCGCAACTCCGCCATCGCGCTGATGCGGGGGTTCGAGGCGGCGGTCTGACCCTGAGGATCAGACTAAGGACTCATCCGCCATCGCCGCCGGGTCAGGGGCGCAGATCGATCGCCGGCTTTTCGGCATCGGGCAGACTGGCGCCCATGATCCGCGCCAGGGTGGGGGCGATGGCCCGCATGTCGATCTGTCCCAGCTTCCGCCCGGCGGGTACGCCTTCGCCCATCAGCAGGAAGGTCGATTGCAGATTGGCCGGTCCCGGAAAATAGCCATGCATGCCCCTGATCGGGACGGGCGCCACCAGGGGCGCGGCGGGGCCGCGGAAGATGTCGGTCACGAAGCCGGGCTGGAGATCGACGTAGAAGGCCGCCTGCGGATTGCCGCCCATGCGGGCGATCCGTTCGCGGTCGGCGATATGGGCAATGCCATGGGCGGGATCGGCGGCCAGCCTGTCGAGCAGCGCCCCGACCCGCGCGGCGAGTGCCTCATCCTCCGGCCGGGCCAGCATGATCGCGGCCGATCCGCCGGAAATCCAGGGCATGGCCAGCCAGGATGCGACCTTGCCGTCCTTGTCCAGCACGATCAGCTTTTCGTCGATAAAGGGGCGGAACAGGTTGACGGCGCTGTGCGTCGCCTGGAAGCCATGGTCGCTGACCAGCGCGATCACCGCATCGGGATGCGCCTTGCGTTCCGCCGCGACGATCCGGCCGACGATGCCGTCGATCCTTTCCAGCACGGTCTTCGCTTCGGCCGTGTCCGGACCCTTCGCATGTTGCTCATGGTCCAGCGCGGTCAGGTAGACGGTCAGGAAACCGGGTCTGTGGCTTTCTATCAGGGCGGTGGCGAAGCGGCCGCGATTTTCATCGCCCGACAGGCTTTCATCGATCCCCATGGCATAGGGCGCGCCGGTCGCGCGTTCCAGTTCCGCCCTGAGGCCCGGCGTCGCCAGCGCATCCAGCAGCTTCACGTCGTCGGCATGGCCGGTGCGCCAGATCTGCGGCAGGTTCCAGGTCACGCCGCTGGCCGCGACGCTGACCGGCCAATGGACGTTGCCGGTGGTGAGCCCTGCCTTGGTCGCCGCTTCCCACAATGTCGGCACCCGGATGTCGGAGGCGTACCAGGTCCAGCCGCCCTGGTTGATGCCATTGGGATCGAAGCTGTTATTGGCGGTGATCCCGTGCCGCGCGGGCGCAACGCCGGTGATCAGCGTCGTATGGCTGGGGTAGGTGAGGGTGGGCAGCACCCCCGTCACGCCCGAAGCGGAGGCCCCCTCCTTCACGAAGCGGCGCAGATTGGGGATGGCTAGGCCGCGCCTGTCCGCTTCCAGCACGTCGCCCGGACGCAGCCCGTCGATGGAGATCAGCAGGACCGGGTTCGCCAGCGCCGCGCCCGGAAGGGCGGCGAGGGCGGCGAGGAGCAGCGCGGCCTTGTTCATCGCCTTAGAATCCCGCCTTCAAGGTAGCGAAGAATTGCGAGGGAGCGCCGACCAGCAGGGTCTGCGCATCGCCGCTATTGCCGAAACCGCCCGAGCCGATGGTGCTGACATAGCGCTTGTCCAGCAGGTTGGTGGCGTTGAGCTGCAATTCCAGATTCTCGTTGAAATGATAGCCGACGCTGGCGTCCACGATCACCCGGCCCGGCACCGATTGATCGTTGGTGTAGGTGTAATAGCGACGCGACATATAGTTGACGCCGATCCGGCCGAACGCGCCCTGATGGTCGTAGCTGATCTCGCCCCGGGCGATATGCTTGGGGCTGTCGACGACGGTCCTGCCCTTGATCGGCGTGACGGCGCCGCTGTCGTCCACCACATCGTCGCGATAGGTGGAGTCGGTGTAGCTGTAGGAGCCATAGAGGCTGAAACCGCCGCCCAGCGTCAGCGTGCCCGCCGCTTCCACGCCGATCGCGCGGACATTGCCGACATTCTGGAGCGCCGAGGCGAAGCCCTGAATGGGGCTGCCGACCTGCACCGCGATAAGGCGGTTGCGGAAGTTGACCAGATAGGCGCCGATCACGCCGTTGAAGACGCCGTCATGGTAGCGCAGGCCCAGTTCATAGGTGTCCGATGCTTCGGGCTTCAGCCTGCCCTTGATCGCGTCGAAGCCGGTCTGGTTGGTCGAGAAGGGACCGGTCGTCGTCGCGCTGGCGAAGGCGCGGGTCGCCTGGGTGAAGCCGCCGAAGACCTCTGCCTGTTGAGACAGTTCGACCGCGAAACCGGCATGGGGCTGGAACCAGTCCTCGGCCTTGATGCGGCCCTCCGGGAAGCTGGCCTGCACCACGGCGTCGGCTTCGTTCGTGACCTTGAACCCCTTCCAGCCCAGGTCGATCTTCACCATGCCAAGGTCGATCCTGTCCTGGACATGATATTGGATGGTGTCGGTGGTGAAGTCGAATTCCCACTGGGTCGCGAAGGGGTTCTTCGGATAGTCGCGGAAGCTCAGGCCCGGCTCGGTCCGGCTGGCGAAGGCGTAGAAGCGGCGGGCCTGGTTGAATTCGTTGTTCTCATACCAGCCGCCGACCGTGAAATTCTGGATGCCCAGCGCGAAGTCGACGCTGCCGAAGACGCCGATCCGGTCCATTTCATATTCGGTGGTGCGGACCGACATCGGCACGCCGTTGGGGCTGGGGACATAGGGCGTCGCCCACAGGCCCATGCCCTTATTGTGGTGATAATAGCCCTTGAGCTTGAAGCTGGCCCGCTCGCCCAGTGGGGCGGCGATGCCCAGAGCGCCCAGCCAGTCCTTGCGCAGGCCGGCGGCGTCATAATAGGCGTCGTCCGCGCTGGTGACGTTGCCGGGATAGACCTGCCCGCCGGAAACGAGCGCGCCGCTATAGTCGTAGCGGCCATCGGGGAAGGGCGACCCGCCGCTGTTGCTGACCCGATCGACATCGTTCAGGCGGCTGGCATAGTCGATGGCGCGGGCATAATCGGGATAGGTGTTGTCCCAATCCCAGCCCAGCCGCCGGATCATCGACATCGACATGTCCTGATAATCCTGTTCCCGCCGGTCGGAATAGCTGAGCCAGCCGTCGACCGTCACATCGCCGACAGGGATCACGACCTTGGCATTGCCCATATGCTGGTCCTGCGTGCCATTGCCCTTATATTTGTCGGTCGAGCCATAGGCGTAGGAGACATAGCCCCGGATGCCGTCGCGGCTGCCCAGCGCCAGACGGGCGAAGCCGCGCCAGCTTTCGTCGCTGCCATAGGTGAGGTTGCCCTGGCCGGCCAGCGCGCCGCCGGTCAGATAGTCGGCTGGATCGGCGGAGAAATGTTCGATCGTGCCGCCCAGCGCATTGGTCGCCTGGGTGCCGATGGAGCCGGCGCCCTGCGACACGCGCACGCTGCCGATATTTTCGGAGCTGATGGCGCGGGTGATGTGCAGGCCGTTGTGATTGCCGTAGCTCATGTCGCCCAGCGGAATGCCGTCGAAGGTGAAGCCGAGCTGGTTCTGGCTGAAGCTGCGGATGGTGACGCGCTGCGACCATTCATAGTTGCCGAAGGGATCGGCCGACTGGAAATTGACGCTGGGCAGCTTTTCAATGGCCTTCAGCGGGTTGGTGCCGGGCGTCAGGGTGACGATGTCCTGCGCCTGGATTTCCTGAACCTGACGGGTTTCGCCCCGGCCGAAGACGATGATGTTCGCACCCTCGGCCGCCGCGTCGGCGGCGGACGGAACGGGCGCGGCTCCCTGCGCGAAGGCTGGCATGGCGGCCATGGCCGTCGAGGCCATCAGCAGGGCGGTGGCGATACGCATGTGGACTTCCCCTTTTTCCGCAATCGTGGATTGGGGGGCGCCCTAGCGGTTCAATGTTGCACTGCGATGTGGGGTGTTTGACTGGAGGGAGACGTTTTTGTGACGGGGATGTCACAATGGCGTGGCGTGACGGACAAGTTGACGGATGAGGGAATAGGTTCCCGGCCGCGTGGACGAATTCGGAATGTCTTGCAGCCACCCGATCAGTCCGGCGAGGTCATGAACATGTCCACGCTGCCTAGCCCTCGCGAGCGACCTGGAAGCCGGCGAAGGACTGGGTGACCGGCATCAGTTCGATGCGGTTGAGGTTCAGATGGGGCGGCTGGCTGGCGACCCAGAACAGGGTTTCCGCAATATCTTCCGCCGTCATCGGATTGGCGGAGCCATAGAGCGCGTCCGATGCCGCCTGGCTGCCAGTGCGGACCAGGGTGAATTCGGTTTCGACCATGCCCGGTTCGATGGACGTCACGCGGACCCCCGTGCCATGCAGGTCCGACCGCAGCCCCAGCGAGAACTGGCTGACGAACGCCTTGGTCCCGCCATAGACGTTGCCGCCCGCATAGGGATAGGTCGCCGCGACCGAGCTGATGTTGATGATCGCGCCCCTGCGCTCGATCAGGCGGGGCAGCAGCTTGTGGGTGATGGTGACGAGGCTGGTGACATTGGTGTCGATCATCTGGCGCCACTGGTCGAGATCGGCCTGCTGCGCCGGCGCCGTGCCCAATGCCAGTCCCGCATTGTTGATCAGCAGGTCGACATCGGCAAAGCCCGGAGGCAGGGCGGCCAAGGCCGCGTCGATGGCGGCTTCGTCGCGCATGTCGAAGCTGATCGCATGCACCCTGTCCGCGCCCAGTTCCTCAACCAGCGCGTCCAGCCGTTCTGCGCGGCGCCCGGTGACTATCGCCTTCCACCCGGCGGCGACGAAACGCCGCGCCGATGCGGCGCCTATGCCCGCGGTTGCTCCGGTGATCAGCGCCGTCCCTGCCATGCTTCATTCCATCCTGTCAGCCAATGGCCGGGGATGTAAGCCCATTTGCGGCAATGCCAAGCGCCATTTGTCAGGCAATGGTCACGACGCGCGCATGCCCCTTCCGGTCGAGCGGCTTCACCACCACCTTGTCGCCCATCCGGTCGAAGGCGATGTCCACCGCCGCGTCCCCGAGGCGCAGGCCGTAGAGCGTCAGCTCGTCGATGAAGCGGGGCAGGGTGGGATCGCGCAGGGCAATCTCCGCCCCCGCGACATCGAAGGTCAGGCCCAGGCTCGACTGGATCAGCGACAGGGGCGCCGCCGCGGACCAGGCCTGCGGGCTGCACGCCACGGGATAGAATGTCGGCCCCTGCGCCCGCCGCCGGGGAAAGCCGCAGAACAGTTCGGGCAGCCGCATCAGGTCGACATAGGTCGCGGCCGCGAACAGCCCCTCGAAGATCTGGGCCGCCTGCGTCCGGTAGCCATAGCGGGAAAAGCCCGCCGCGATCAGCGCATTGTCATGCGGCCAGATCGATCCGTTATGATAGCTCATCGGATTGTAGCGCGCCTCCGTCGAGGCGATGGTCCGCACGCCCCAGCCGGAAAAGGAGGCCGGCGCCATCAGCGTGTGCACCACCATGTCGGCGCGCGCCTCCTTCGCGAGGCCGGTGAACAGCACGTGCCCGGCATTGGAGGAGCGGACGCGGCACGGCCTCTTATCCCCATCCAGCGCCAGCACATAGGTGCCGATCCCGGCGTCGAAGAAGGCGGCGTCGAAACGATCGCGCAGATCGTCCGCCCGCGCGCGGTGGTTCACCGCCCTGTCCGGATCGCCCAGGGCGGTGAAGATCGCCTCCGCCGCCCGCCAGGCGCCATAGACATAGGCCTGCACCTCCGCCAGCGCGATCGGGCCGCGCGCAATGCTGCCATCGGCATGGAAGACCGAATCATGGCTGTCCTTCCATCCCTGATTGACAAGCCCCTGGTCGGTCAGCCGCCCATATTCGACGAACCCGTCGCCGTCGCGGTCGCCATGCTCGTCTATCCACCTCAGCGCAGCCTCGACATGGGGCAGGATGGAGGCGATGAAGCCGCTGTCGCCCGTTCTTTCCAGATAGGCCCCGGCCAGCATCACGAACAGAGGCGTCGAATCGATACTGCCATAATAATGGCGGAAGGGGACTTCGCCCAGTTCCGCCATTTCGCCATGGCGCACTTCATGCAGGATCTTGCCCGGTTCGGCATCGGCGGCGGCGTCATATTCGGTTGCCTGATGCGCGGCCAGATAGCCGAGCACGCCGCGGCTGATCGCCGGGTCCAGCCACAGCGTCTCCAGCGCGGTGATGATCGCGTCGCGACCGAAGACGGTGCTGAACCAGGGAATGCCGGCATAGGGATAGGGCCCATATTCGGTGTCGGTCGACAACATCGTGATGTCGGCCACGGACCGTCGGGCCACCTCGTTGAAAAGCTGGTTGGAGGAGCGCACGGTCGCCCCGCGCGTGCGCGCCTGCTTCAGCGCCTGCATGGATTCGCGCAGCGTCTTCAGGAAATGCTTGGACAGGTCGCCCACCGGCTCATCATCCTGCGGCTGGCAGCAGATTTGCAGATATAGCGTGCGCCGCTCGCCAGGCGGCACGGCCACCTCGAAGCGTGCGCGGCTTTCCGTCAGGATCTGGGGAGCGGGATCGAAGCGCAGCAGCGTTTCGCGCCGCTTGTCGTCGCGCCCGTCATAGCCCAGCAGCACGGACTTTGGGCCGATCAAAGGTTCCCGCACGGCGCCGCGCCGCAGACGGGTCATGCCGCGTATCTCGAACAGGTCCGCGAAATCGGCGGCGAAACCGATATTCACCGCCACGGTGCGGACCTCCGTGTCGAAATTGCGGATCGTGATCCGTTCATGCACCGCGCCTTCCCACAGGAAACGGGTGCGGCGCAGGTGGATGAGATCGTGTTCGACCGCCACCCGGCCGTCCCCGCCCGGAAAATCGGGATTGGTGAGGTCGCAGGTCAGCATCGCATTGTCGTCGCGAAGGCCAGAACTCAGCAGGATCGGCCGGGTGTCGTTGATGGTGAGGTAGAGGTGCGACAGATGCCGGGTGTCGCGATGATAGAGTCCTTCCGGACTGCCCGGACCGGCAATCGCATCGCCGCTATGGTCGAAGACGGCGAAGCTGTCCCCATGTTTCAGCGTTCGCGGCCGCCGCTCATGCAGCGACGCCGTCGCCGGGATGAAGAATTGCGTCTGCGCCTGCGACAGCGCCTGTCCCGGATCGACGCCGTGACCGGCGTTCGGGACCGAAGGGCTGGGGTTTTCCGGCTGCAACTGGCTTGCCGTCATGCCTCTCTCCTGATGCCGGAGCGTTTTCACGACAGGTGAAAACGCTCTTGTCCTTTGATGCCGCATTTTCCGGGCTGTCGACCGTAAACGGTCCAGTTGAAAATGCCCTATCCCACGACCTGAAGTTCCGAACCTTCTCCGCGTAGCCGGCGCAGCATCGCGGCCTGCGTCCGCGCGCCGGGAAGATCATGATAAAGCTGAACATAATCGGCCGCCATCCGCTCTGCCGTGAAGCGTGCGTCAAAGGCGGCGCGCACCTGCGCGCGGTCGAGTTCGTGGAGTCGGCGGACCGCCGCGACCGCTTCATCCTCGCTCTCGACGATATAGCCCGACTGGCCATGGTCGATCACCTCGGGGACGGAGCCGCAGCGGAAGGCGACGACCGGCGTGGCGCAGGCCATGGCCTCTATCATCACCAGGCCGAAGGGTTCGGGCCAGTCGATGGGGAACAGCAGGGCGCTTGCCCGGCCCAGGAATTCGGCCTTCTGCGCCTCGTTGATCTCCCCGATATAGTGGATATTGGGATAGCGTTCGACCAGCGGCGCGATCTCCTCCTCCCAATAGGCGCGGTCCACCGCATCGATCTTCGCCGCGATCCGCAGCGGCAGTCCGGCGCGGGCGGCAATGCGGATCGCCCGGTCGGGGCGTTTTTCGGGCGAAATCCGTCCCAGAAAGGCAAGGTAGCCGTCGCTGGGGCCGGTGCGGGGCGGCAGCAGGTCGGCGGGCAGCCCGTGGTGGATCGTCCTTGCCCAGTTCACCGGCGGCATCGGCAGCCGCTGATGGTCGGAAATCGACACCAGGCTGTGATCGGGAAAGGCGCGGTAGAAGGCGGGAAGATCGGGCAGGTCCAGCCGGCCGTGCAGCGTCGTCACCGTGCGGCCGATGAAATCCTGGACCAGCGGCATGTGCAGCAGGTCGATATGGAAATGCAGCGCGTCGAATTCGTCGGCCCGGCGGCGCACGGCGTCCAGCAGGATCATGTGATAGGGAATGGGGTCGCGCACGTCGGGATTGAGCCGCAGCGCCATGTCTGTCACCGGCACCAGTTCCGCCGCGGTCACGGAGTCGCCGCTGGCGAACAGCGTCACCTCATGACCCTGACGCACCAGTTCCTCCGTCAGGTAGGACACGATGCGTTCGGTACCGCCATAGAGGCGCGGCGGCACGCTTTCGGCAAGCGGAGCAATCTGTGCAATTTTCATGGTCGGGCATCCCTTCGAAGATCGCGCCGCCACCGATCCCCCGACCTGCGGTGGGCGCCCCCGTTAAAAGCGTGAAAGGCCCGCAGGTTGCATGGCGATTGCGCTTCCATGTCGGGATTTTCCGGTGGGCGGGCCTTTTTCGGCCGGTCGACGGAAAGCGCCCATCCGCATCATTTTTCGCGCCGCTGACTTCGGACTGACATAGTCGCCGCTTAGGTGAGCGACAGCGAAAATCTGGCCGGCCGGTCTGAAGTGGGGCGGACATGGCCTTGAAATATGGAGAGCAATTTGACGGTCATCACGATCGATTTCGAGGCATCGTGCCTGCCCCGGCACGGCCTGTCCTATCCCATCGAAGTCGGTATCGCCCGCAAGGGCCAGGCGCGAAGCTGGCTGATCCGGCCGCATGACGATTGGGCTGGATGGCATTGGTCGGCCGAGGCGGAGGCGCTGCACGGCCTGAGCCGCGACCGGGTGGAGCGCGAAGGCCTGCCCGTCGAAACCGTGCTGGCCGAACTGGCCGACGCCTGCGCGGGGCAGCGGATGGTGGCCGACAGCATGATCGACCAATATTGGCTGGACACGCTGGCCGACGCGGCGGGGCAGGCGACGCCCTTCCTCATCGATCATGTCTCGCTGCTGCTTGACGAGCATCGCGCGGGCGAGCGGCAGATCATGGAAGCGGTCGCCCTTGCCGACTCGGTCCAGCCGCATCGCCACCGCGCGGCGAGCGATGCGCTGTGGCTGGCGTCGCTGCTGGATCATATCGCCGGCCGGACGATCCATGCCCCCGCCCTGATGCGCATGGCCTGACCCGTCCTCCCATCGGAAGACCTGGAGGATGTTCCATGCGCCTGCCGCAACCGGAAAATGCTTGAGCAACAATTTGTAACGCTCGGCAAATTTCGGAGACATTCAGTGCGCCTAAACCCTGACCGACCATGTCCGGTCGTCAGGGAGAAGGCCCCATGTTGCTCATTCTCGCATCCAGCGCGGCGGCCCTTGCCGTCGCCACGCCGATCCACAGCGCTGAAATCACCCATGCTTCGAACGCCTATCGGGCGAGTTACGAGACCGAATCGACGGTCCGCTTCCGCGAGGTCGAATCGCGCTTCGCCAACCGGCCGTCCATGCCGGTGTGCCGCTGGCAGGCCGAACTGGTCGTGAACCGGGACGTCGCGACGCAGGGCCGCACGCTGGCCGCCGTCGCCAAGCCGATCCATCGCTTCGCCCCGCTGTCGGGCAGCCATGCCGGCGGCTGCACTGCCGCGCGCGATGAGATCGAGGCGGAAGTCGCCCGCCACGCCAGCGCTCGCGCCGCCGAAGCGGTCGCCGTGGCGCAGCGGGACCGTTCGGTATTGCTGGGCGAGCTTGACGGCATTCATGCGCTGTCCGCGAAGGACGCCGTAACCGGCGGATGAGTCCACCGCTGATATTGATCGCGGAGGCCCAGCAGGATGTGCGCCATGAAGTGCGCCAGTCGCTGGAGGAAAGCGGGTTTCGGGCCCTGGCCGCCGCCTCTGCGAACGAAATCTGGAATGCCATGGACAGCATGCCCGTGGGAGCGGTCGTGCTGGACGCCGCGCTGCGTGGCCCGGACGGCATGGACCTGTGCCGCGACGTCCGGGACCGCAGCGACGTGCCGATCATCCTGGTGGGCGCCAACAGCAGCGAGGTCGACCGGGTGGTCGGGCTGGAACTGGGCGCCGACGATTATATGGCGAAGCCCTATTCGACCCGCGAACTGGCCGCCCGGCTGCGCGCGGTGCTGCGCCGTGGGCGCAACGAGCGCGCCCTTGGCGTGCGCCGCCCGGCCGAGGCGCGGTTCGAAGGATGGGTGGTGGATTCCTCCCGGCGCGAAGTTCTCGATCCCGACGGCGCGCAGGTCGATCTGACCGCCGCCGAATTTTCGTTGCTGCTCGTGTTGCTCGACCATCCGCAGGTGGTGATCGCCCGTCCGCGCCTGATGGAACTGGCCGGCGTGCGGGACGCGCCCTCGTCAGACCGCAGCGTCGACGTGCTGGTCAGCCGGCTGCGGCGCAAGCTCAGCCATGGCGGCCGGCCCGCGCCCATCGTTACGGTGCGGGGCGGCGGATATATGTTCAGCGCCGTGGTCGACCGGCGCTGAGCCGAACCGGCGCGGTCGAATGTTTCCCATCCATTACATTGATTCCGTTGGAAAATCGGACGAGCCGTCCTGTCGATCCCGCTTTCCATCGCTCAGACATATTATTTAACAAAGCCGCTGCGACGCAGCAAAAACGCTTCCCTATTGTGCATCCTCAAGGCCGGTCTGCCCCCTGACCGGCCATCAGATAAGAAGGATGCAACGACATGAACGATCTGATCGGTCGCGTCTTCAGCTTTGAAAGCCATGTCTTTCCGAACCAGAGCGCGCTTTACAACCGCCTCGCCAGCGACGGGCAGAGCCCCAAGGCGCTGATGATCTCCTGCGCGGATTCGCGCATCGTGCCGGAACATATCATGCAGGCCGATCCGGGCGACCTGTTCGTCTGCCGCAATGCCGGCAACATCGTGCCGCCCCATGCGACGCAGAATGGCGGCGTGACCTCTACGGTCGAATATGCCGTCATGGTGCTGGGCGTGCGCGACATCATCGTATGCGGCCACAGCGATTGCGGCGCGATGAAGGCGCTGTCCACCAATGCCGACCTGAGCGCCATGCCCAATGTCGCCGCCTGGCTGCGCCACAGCCATGCCGCGCAGAAGGTGTGTCGCGAAAGCTACCCCGCCGACCTCAGCGATGCGGAGAAGCTGCGCAACATGGCGCTGGAGAATGTGGTGGCGCAGCTCGCCCATCTGCGCACCCATCCCTCGGTGGCGTCGGGCATCGCCCGTGGCGAGATCGCGCTGCACGGCTGGTATGTCGACATCCATGCCGGCCAGGTTCTGGGTCTTGACGGCGAGACCGGCCGTTTCCTGCCGCTGCGCGAAGGCCAGCCGCTGCCCGTGGCGCTGCCCCATGCCAGGCGTCTGGCGGTCGACATCGCCTATGCCGAGGCCGCGGAGTAAGCTCATGCTCAAGGCATTTTCCGGCGGCACCTTCAGCCGCGACTTCACGGCGTCGATCGTCGTCTTCCTGGTGGCGATGCCGCTCTGCATGGGTATTGCCATTGCTTCCGGGGTGCCGCCGGAAAAGGGCCTGATCACCGGCATGATCGGCGGCCTGATCGTCGGCCTGCTGGCGGGTTCGCCCCTTCAGGTCAGCGGCCCGGCGGCGGGTCTTGCGGTCATCGTCTTCGAAATCGTGCAGAAACAGGGGCTGTCCGCCCTTGGGCCGATCCTGATCCTGGCCGGCGCCATTCAGGTGATCGCCGGGCTGCTGCGGGTCGGGGGCTGGTTCCGCGCGATCTCGCCCGCGGTGGTGCACGGCATGCTGGCGGGCATCGGCGTGCTGATCGTCGTCGGTCAGTTCCACGTGCTGTTCGACGACAAGCCGCTTTCCAGCGGCCTTGCCAATCTGATCGCCATGCCGGGGCAGATTTTCGGCCTCAGCAACCAGGACGCGGCCACCGCCTTCGCGGTCGGCCTTGTCACCATCGGCGGCATGCTGGGGTGGGAAAAGCTGCGTCCGGCCTCCATGAAGCTGCTTCCCGGCGCTCTGGTGGGCGTGGTGCTGGCAACGCTGGTCGCCTTCTTCCTCGGCCTTCCCGTCGCGCGCGTCGTGGTGCCGGAATCGATCGTCTCGGCCATTTCGCTGCCGGGCGACAATCTGGTCCAGCAGCTCCTGAACCCGACGATCATCACCACGGCCATCGCCATCGCCTTCATCGCCAGCGCGGAAACGCTGCTGTCGGCGGCGGCGGTCGACCGCATGCATGACGGCGTGCGCACCAATTACAACCGCGAACTCAGCGCTCAGGGCGTGGGCAACCTGCTTTGCGGCGTGGCCGGCGCGCTGCCGATGACGGGCGTCATCGTCCGCAGTTCGGCCAACGTCCAGGCCGGCGCCAGGACGCGGCTGTCGACGATCCTGCACGGCATCTGGATTCTGGGTTTCGTCGCCCTGCTGCCGTGGCTGCTGCGGGAAATCCCGATGGCGGCGCTGGCGGGCATCCTGGTGGTGACCGGCGTGCGTCTGGTCAGCGTGGACCATGTGAAGCATCTCCTCCACCGCTATGGCCCGCTGCCGGCCGTGGTCTGGGCAGCGACGCTGATCTGCGTCGTGGCGACCGACCTGCTGACCGGCGTACTGGTCGGCATCGGCCTTTCGCTGATCGAGCTTCTGCCGCATGCCCGGCGTCTCCGTCTGGGCGTGGACGAGGAAGCACGCGACGACGCGCATGAAGTCGCGCTGCATGGCACCGCCACCTTCCTCAACCTGCCGAAGCTGTCGGCCAGGCTGGAGGCGCTTCCCGCCGGGCGGCTCGTCATCCTGAATGTCGAGCGGCTCAGCCATATCGACCATACTTGCGCGGAAATGGTCCGCGAATGGGTCGACCGCCGCCGCGGGACCGGGGCGCAGGTCGAACTGTTCGGCGCCACCGGCCGCATGCGTCACCTCGCCGCCTGATCCTTCACCCCCTCGTCAGGCGTTGAACGAACCGCCGCATCACCCTTGGGCGATGCGGCGGTTTTTCGTTAAGATGCAAACTAGAAACACAATAGAAATATTCAGAAGACTGTAAGACAATAATCGTGTTGCGGACATCACAGTGCCTTCATGTCCTTTCGCATTTGCGAAAAAGCCATTTCCCCAATTCGCCTTATCCCCATAACCTGCTCTCGATCCGCCGGTATCGAAGACGATAAGACAAGAGATCTTCGGACGGAGCGGACGCAGGACGGAACATTCTTACGTAAAAGGGGAATGTTCATGAAGTATCAGATTGCCTGTGCCGCGCTTGCGCTGCTTTCCAGCGCTCCGGCTTTCGCTCAGGAAGAGCCGGCAGGCCCCGTCACCGTCACTGGCAGCGTCGGCCTGGTTTCCGACTATCGTTTCCGCGGCGTGTCGCAGAGCGACCGTGGCATGGCCATTCAGGGCGGCATCACTGCCACGCATGAAAGCGGCTTCTATGTCGGCACCTGGGGTTCGAGCCTTGGCGGCTGGGGCCGTTTCGGCGGGGCGAACATGGAACTCGACCTGGTCGCCGGCTATTCCGCCGCGCTGGGCGAGGGCACCACGGTCGACGTCGGCCTGACCTGGTACATGTATCCGTCGGGCGCCGACAAGACGGACTTCGCCGAACCCTATGTGAAGCTGTCCCACCAGTTCGGCCCGGTCAAGGGCCTGGTCGGCGTCGCCTATGCTCCCAAGCAGGAAGCGCTCGGCAAGTGGCAGAGCAGCGCCACCAGCGGCATCGACGATCCGGGCGACAAGGAAGACAATTTCTACGTCTGGGGGGATCTGAACGCCGCGGTTCCCAACACCCCCGTCACGCTGAAGGCCCATATGGGCTGGTCGAACGGCAATTCGGGCCTGGGGCCCAACGGCACCTCGATCGCGCCCACCGGCAAATATCTCGACTGGCTGGTCGGCGCCGACCTGGCCATTCCCGGCACGCCGCTGACCGTGGGCGTCGCCTATGTCGACACCGACATCGCCAGGGTCGAGGAAGAATATCTGCGCCCGAACTTCATGGTCAATGACAGCAAGGACTTCGGCAAGTCGATCGCGCGCAGCACGATCCTCTTCTCGCTGAGCGCCGCTTTCTGATCTCATGCGCCGGGCCCGGTTCGCCGGGCCCGGCGCATGCTTCTTTCCCGGTCGTGACAAATTGTTTCTGCTGTCGCATCCGGGCGCTTCCCGCCGGCCCTGCGGTTGACCCGGGGTCCGGCCGTCCTTATCCCGCTGTCATGCCCATAGCCGTGCCGACATTTTCATGACCGCGCCGACCATCATCCTTGTCGAAGACGACCCGCCGCTGCGCACCCTGACGGCGCGGGCGTTGCAGGAGCATGGCTATCAGGTCCGCCCGGCGTCCTCCGGGCCGGAGATGTGGGTGGCGTTCGACGCCGGGCCGGTCGACCTTGTCGTGCTGGACGTCATGCTGCCGGGCACCAACGGCATCGATCTCTGCCGCCAGATCCGCCGCAAGAGCGACGTTCCCATCATCTTCATCAGCGCCAAGGGCAGCGAGACCGACCGCATCGTCGGGCTGGAGCTGGGCGCGGACGACTATCTGCCCAAGCCCTTCGGCACGCGCGAGCTGATCGCCCGCATCCGCGCCATATTGCGCCGCGTCGGCGTGGAGCGCGGGCCGGACGAGCATCGCGAGAATGAGGCGCGCTTCGACGGCTGGATCGTCAACTTCCCCCGGCGGGAACTGCGTTCGCCGACCGGCGCCATCGTCGACCTGACCGGCGCGGAGTTCGACCTGCTGGGCAGCTTCCTCAGCCATCCGCAGCGCGTCATCGCCCGCGAGCGGCTGATCGAGCTTTCGCGCACCCGCATGGGCGACAGCAGCGACCGCAGCATCGACGTGCTGGTCAGCCGCCTGCGCCGCAAGCTGTCGACGCAGGATCGCACGGCGCCGATCACCACCGTTCGCGGAGTCGGCTATATGTTCAACGCGGAGGTCAGCCGCGCTTGAGACGGCATGTCAGCCTGGTCGGCCAGATTTTCGCGATCCTGCTGCTGACCCTGACGCTGGAATTCGCCGTCGGCATCTTCCTGAACGAACGGTCCAACCACCTCTCGCTACAGGATGACGAGGCCCGGCGCCTGGCCGAACATCTGGTCATCGCGCGCAAGCTGCTGACCGAACATCCGCCGGACGAGCGGCATGCGCTGTCGCTGCAACTCACCACCGATCGCTACGACGTGCACTGGACCCCGTCCTCGCCGCCGCCGCCGGCCCTGGCGCCGGGGCTGGAGCGGATGCGCCGGCAGATCGTAAACTGGGAACCGACGCTGGAACAGTCGGGCCTGTGGCTGCGCCTCGCTTCGCCCGGCCGGGTTTCGGAGATCAATGGCGGCCTGCGCCTGGCAGACGGAAGCTGGCTTTATTTCGGCATGCGCCATAGCGGCGGCAAATGGACCTTCGCCATCGGCCGCATGGGGCTGGCGCTGATCCCGGTGCTGGCGCTGCTGATCGTCGGCGGCATCATGATCCGGCGGACGCTGGCGCTGCTGCGCGACCTGACCCGCGCGACCGAGCGCATTGGCCTGAGCGACGAAGTGATCGTGGAGGAGGGCGGGTCCAATGACGTCCGCAACCTCATCCGCGCCTTCAACGCCATGCAGAAGCGCATCCATCGCCTCATCACCGAACGGACGGAGACTCTGGCGGCGGTCGGCCACGACATGCGGACCCCGCTCGCCCGGTTGCGGCTGCGGCTGGAGAACCTGCCCGACAATGAAGCGCGGGAGGCGATCGAGGGCGACCTCGCTGAAATGGGCGAGATGATCGATTCGCTGCTTGCCTTCCTGGGCGGCGAGAAGAATGGCGAACCGCCGGTGCGCACCGACCTGGCCGTGCTGGTGGCGACGGTGGTCGACGCCTTCCAGGATCAGGGCAGGCAGGTCGATTATGCGGGGCCCGACCATCTGGAAATGGCGGTGCGGTCGCTCACCCTGCGCCGGGCGATCGTCAACCTGATCGAAAATGCGCTGCACTATGGCAGCCGCGCCCGCGTCACGCTGGAGCGCCGGGACCGGGAAGTGCTGATCCGGGTCGACGATGACGGGCCCGGCATCCCGCGCGACAAGCTGGACGAGGTGTTGAAGCCCTTTGCGCGTCTGGACGAGGCGCGGCAGCGCAACACGCGCGGGCTTGGCCTGGGTCTGGCCATCGTCGCGCGGGCCGTGGAACTGGAGGGGGGCGAACTGACCCTCGCCAACAGGCCCGAAGGGGGATTGCGGGCGGAAATCTGCCTGCATCTTCCGGCCGATGCCCAGAAGCGCTGACAAAAGAGAATCTGCCTGCCCCCAAGCAAAACTCATTTACTGGCGGGCGGGATGCCGCGCTATGCCGGGCGTCTGTATGAAAAGAGGCGCTTATGACGGCAGAAGGCGAAAAGGAAATCGCCCAGGGTTATTGGGATATAGACAGGCTGGCGACCGAGCTGGGCGCGGTGCGGCGGCGCTGGCGGCAGGGGCAGGACCACCACGCCGAATATGGCGCGGAGGGATTTCCGTCGCGCGCCACGCTGACCAAGATCATGGAGGCGCTGTGCGGTGCGCTGTTTCCGCTGCGCCTTGGCCCCAGCTTCGTGCGCCTGCATAATGAGGACGCCTATGTCGCCCAGACGCTGCAGACGGTGCTGAGCCGGCTTTACGGACAGATCAGGCTGGAACTGATCTATGCGATGAAGGACGAGCCGATCGCGCATGTGGACCGGGAAGCGTCGCGTATCATCGGCGCTTTCGCGGAAAGCCTGCCGGCCCTGCGCGAACTGCTCGACAGCGATGTGGAGGCGGCCTTTCTGGGCGATCCCGCCGCGCGCAGCGTGGATGAGGTGCTGATCTGCTATCCCTCGATGATGGCGATCACGCACCATCGTCTGGCGCATCGGCTTTATCAGCTGGGCGCGCCGCTGGTGGCGCGGATCATCTCCGAAATCGCGCATGGCAGCACCGGGATAGACATTCATCCGGGCGCGAGGATCGGGCACAGCTTCTTCATCGACCATGGCACAGGCGTGGTCATCGGGGAAACGGCGATCGTCGGGGACCGGGTGCGCGTCTATCAGGGCGTGACGCTGGGCGCGCGCAGCTTCCCGGCCGATGAGAAGGGCGCGCTGGAAAAGGCCCTGCCGCGCCATCCGATCATCGAGGACGATGTGGTGATCTATGCCGGCGCGACGATATTGGGGCGCATCATCATCGGCAGCCGGTCGGTGATCGGCGGCAATGTCTGGCTGACCGACAGCGTGCCCGCGGACAGCAACGTCCGCCAGGCCAAGGCGCATTATGAAGTCACCAGCCGCGTGGAAGTGTCCGCGCCCCATCGCGTCCACGCGCTGCTGGAGGAAGGGCGCGACGGGATAGCGGAGAATATCTGAGGCGGCAGCGAGCCTCCAAAAACTTCGTCATTCCTGCCTTCGCGGGAATGACAGGTTTATTCATTTACTCCGCCGCGCAGCTATCCCCGTCCCCGGCGATCAGGTCGAGGCAGCGCCCGTCGATCTGGTCCTTCGGCACCGGCAATTCGATCAGCGCGGCCAGCGTCGGCATGATGTCGACCGTTTCCACGCCGAGCGGCTGTTCGAAATGGGCCAGCCCCTTGCGCCAGAACAGGATCGGCACGCGGCGGTCGGTATCCCAGGGCGAGCCATGGGTCGCGACCGATCCCATCACCGCCGCTTCGGGGATCGACATGACGCGCGGCTTCAGCAGCAGCAGCAGGTCGCCCGAACGCTGCGGGTCGAAGCTGGCGCGGGCTTCCTGGATCAGCGACCAGCTTTCCGGGGGCCCGGAGGGGGAGGGGGTGGCGGCGATTTCCGCCCTGGTGAAGACGGTCTGCACCTGCGGGTGAGCGCGGAGAAGGGCGAGGGCCGCCGCTTCCACCCTGTCGCGCTGGGCGGCGGTCAGGCTGCGGTCGAAATAGAGGTCGCCCGCCGGGCCATCGCCCCAGATCAGCGTCTTGCCCATGATGCCGGTCCTTTCCGCGACCGCCGCCGACAATGCCTTGGGCGTAAGCGCCCTGTCGACGCGCTGCTCCATCGGCATGGCGTTCATCCGGTGCCGCTCGGGCAGGTCATGGCCGCCATGGTCGGCGGTCAGCACCACGGCATAGTCGATGCCATCCTTGTCCAGCCGGTCGAAGAAGGCGCCCAGTTCGCGGTCCAGCCGGTCGACCTGGATGCAGCTTTCCGTACCCTCCGTGCCGTAGGTGTGGCCGATATAGTCCGTCGCGGACAGGCCGATGGAGATGATGTCGGTCTGCGCCTGCCGGCCCAGGGCCATGTTCTCGATGGCGGCGGCGGCGAAGGCGAGGGTCATCGCATCCTGCTCCGGCGAGATGCGGAAGGCCTTGTAATCGCCCGCCTCCCGCGCGAAACGGCCGGTGCCGACGATCCGGTCGCCCGCCTTCACCGGAAAATCCTTGGCCGCGCATTGCGGCGGCAGTTCGAAGCCGGGATTGCCCTCTGCCAGACGCTGGGCCATCACCTCATTGACCCTGGCGACCAGCGGCGGCGTCGCCACGCCCTTGTAGCTGACATAGCCCTTCGGCCCGCCCAGCCACCAGACCTGATCGGCCGTCGGTCCGCCCATCATGATCGCCGCGCGGTCCTTGCCCGCGACCGATACGACGCGCGTCGCCGGATGGGCCGCCTTCATCCGCCCGCCCAGCGTCGGCACCCTGAGATGCATGGGCGAAGCCTGGTAATTTTCGCTGTCGGTGCCCGGCTGCGTCTCATCCTCCGCGCAATAGACCAGCTTGTCGGCGCGGGCGGTGCGCAGGTCGAACCAGCTATTGGCGATGATGCCGGTGCGCGACGGGCGGCTGCCGGTCAGGATGGTGCTGTGGCCGGGGCAGGTTTCGGTCGCGGCATGGCTTTGATAACCGCGCGGGAAGACGATGCCCTGTTCCGTCAGCCGCTTGAGGCCGCCGCTATAATATTGGCGATATTCGCTGAACAGATCGGCGGAAAACTGGTCGACGGCGATGGCGACGATCAGCCTGGGCGGGGCGGAAGGCGTTGGGGTGGCCGCTGGTTGGGCCAGCGCGGGCAGCGAACTGGCGATGAGCAGGGCGGCGGCGACTTTTTTGAACATGGGGGAGGAGACCTTCTGATGCCTTGACGGCGCATGCAAGCGGACCTAGCCCCCTTGCGTCCACCGGAACAGAGGCCCGATGCGGATTTTTCATGTCCTTCTGATGACAGTGCTTTTGCTGTTCGCGCCAGCCATGGCGCGGGCGCAGGGCGCGTTCGGCGGGAGCGCGCCGCATATCGCGGCGGAACTGACCGCCGAAAGCGCCGTGCCGAGGCCGGGCGAGGGGCAGGCGTCTGGCACGACGATCGCCTTTTCCATGACGCCGGAGCCGGGCTGGCACGGCTATTGGGAAAATCCCGGCGATGCGGGGTTGGGCATGACCGTGAAATGGACGCTGCCCAAGGGGGTCGCCATCGGCCCGCTGCGCTATCCGGTGCCGGAGACATTGTTGATCTCCGGCCTCATGAACCATGTCTATGAGGGCCCCTATGGCGTGCTGGCGAAGCTGACCGTCGCGCCGGACGTGCCCAAGGGCACGAAGCTGCCGATCCGCGTCCGCGCCGACTGGCTGGCCTGCACAGACAAGGTCTGCGTGCCCGAGGGGGCGGAACTGGCGCTGGACCTGATGGCGGGCGACGGCTCCGTCCTGCCGGGCAGCAGGGCGCAGTTCGACGGCTGGCGCAGCCACCTCCCGCGTCCGCTGGGCAGCGAGGCGGCCTATGCCATGGCTGACGGTCGCCTGCGCCTGTCCATTCCTTTCCCCGCGGCGGCGAGCGCCCGCGACGTCCATCTTTTCGCGCTGGCCGACGGCCTCATCCGCTATGCCGCCCCGCAAAGCGTCACGCGGCAGGGCGATCGGCTGCTGATCGAAACCGAAGCCGGACAAGGCATGAAATCCGGGCCGGTCCAGGCCGTCCTGCGCACCGGCGACCATGTCGGTTTCCTGCTGACGGCACGGCCCGGCGCGGTTGCCGCCGCGCGGCCCGCCACCTTCCAGACGGTCCTCCTCGCGCTGGGCGGCGCGCTGGTCGGCGGCCTGCTGCTCAACATCATGCCCTGCGTCTTTCCGATCCTGGGGCTGAAGGCGATGAAGCTCGCCCGCGCGGGGGGCGATGAGCATGTCGTCCGGCGGGAGGCGCTGGCCTACAGCCTTGGCATCATCCTCACCTGCCTCGCGCTGGGCGGCCTGCTGCTGGGCCTGCGCGCGGCGGGCGCGGCCGTGGGCTGGGCGTTCCAGTTGCAGGACCCGCGCATCATCCTGCTGCTGTTGCTGCTGGTGACGGCGATCACGCTCAACCTCGCCGGGCTGTTCGAACTCAGCGCCTTCGGCGGCGGCGACAGGCTGGCGGACAAGGGCGGCGCGTCCGGCGCCTTCTGGACCGGCGCGCTGGTCGCCTTCGTCGCCACGCCCTGCACCGGGCCGTTCATGGGCGCCGCCATGGGCGCGGCGCTGGTCCTGCCGCTCGGCGCGGCGCTGGCGATCTTCGCGGGGCTTGGCCTTGGCCTGGCGCTGCCCTTTCTGGCGCTGGCCTATATCCCGCCGCTCCGCACGCGGTTGCCCAGGCCCGGCGCGTGGATGGGGCGGCTTCAGAAGATCCTCGCCATCCCCATGGCGTTGACCGCGCTGGGCCTGCTGTGGCTGCTCGGCCAGCAGCGCGGCGTTACGGCCATCATGCTGGGCGTCGGCGCGGCGCTGATCCTCGGCGCCGGCCTGTGGTGGCTGGGGCGCAGGCAGCGTCACGGCCGGCGCGGCGGGCTTGCCATGATCTGCGCGGCGCTCATCCTCTTCGCAGGCGCCGCCATTTTGCTGCCGGCGCATGCGCCGGCCGCCGCGGCATCGGCCCATGGCGTCCCCTTCGACGAGGCCCGCCTCGCCAGCCTTCGCGCCGCGAAAAAGCCGGTTTTCCTTTATTTCACCGCCGATTGGTGCCTGACCTGCAAGGCCAATGAAGCCGCCGCCATCGATCGCGAAGAGACCCGCGCGGCCTTCAAAAGGGCCGGCGTCACGGTGATGGTGGGCGACTGGACCAATGCCGACCCCGCCATCACCCGCTTCCTGGAAGGGCAGGGGCGTTCCGGCGTCCCGCTCTACCTCTGGTATGCGCCCGGCCGGGAGGCGCAGACATTGCCGCAGCTTCTGACGCCCGCCACGCTGACGGCGCTGGTGCCCTGATGGCCAAGGTCCGCGCCGATCAGCTGCTCGTCGACAGCGGCCTTGCCGAAAGCCGGGCCCGCGCGCAGGCGCTGATCCTGGCCGGTCTCGTCTTCCTGGGCGACCGGAAGATCGACAAGGCCGGGCAGCAGGTCGCCGCCGACGCCGGGCTGGAGGTGAAGGGCCGCGACCATCCCTGGGTGTCGCGGGGCGGCATCAAGCTGGCCCACGCGCTGGAGCATTTCCATATCGACGTGACCGGCGCCGTCGCCATCGACGTCGGCAGTTCGACCGGAGGCTTCACCGACGTCCTGCTGACCCATGGCGCGGCGCGGGTCTATGCGGTGGACAGCGGCACCAACCAGCTTGCCTGGAAGCTGCGTTCCGACCCCCGCGTCATCGTCCATGAACAGACCAGCGCCCGCATCCTGACCGCCGATCACATCCCGGAGCCGGTGGACATCATCGTCTGCGACGCCAGCTTCATAGCGCTCGCCAAGGTATTGGACCGGCCCTTGAGCTTCGCCCGTCCCGGCGCGCGCCTGGTCGCCCTCATCAAGCCGCAGTTCGAGGCGGGGCGGGAGGAAGTCGGCAAGGGCGGTGTCGTGCGCGATCCCGCGATCCATGAACGGGTGTGCAACGACGTCCGGGAATGGGTGTTGTCACGCGGGTGGCAGGTCGAAGGCATAACCGCCAGCCCGATTACCGGCCCACAGGGCAATGTCGAATTTCTCCTCTTCGCAATATTTGGCGGATAATCCCATCCTGTTCGTTTCGCCGCTATAGTCATCATCTGCGACAAATGCCCATTTGAGTCGCTTGCAAAGGCCGATTAGCCCGATCCCATGCGCACCATCCTGCCTGTCTTCCTGATCGCGCTGACCCTTTCCGCCTGTGGCGGTCAAAAGGAAAAGAAGCCGCGTCCTTCCGCACTGGTCGAAGCCGCGCCCATATTGCGCGAAACCTTCACCGACAATCTGGACGCGGTCGGCACCGCCTTCGCCAATGAGCAGGTGGTGTTGTCCGCCCCGGTGACGGAGCGGATCGTCTCCCTCAATTTCAGCGACGGCGGCTATGTCAGCAAGGGGCAGGTGATCGCGTCCCTGGCCGTGGGTCAGGAGAAGGCGGAACTCGCCGCCGCCCAGGCGCAGGCGCTTCAGGCGCAGCAGCAACTGGAGCGCATCAAGGCGTTGAAGGAGCGGGGCTTCGCAACCGCCGCCAGCCTCGACAGCCAGGTCGCGCTGGCCAATGCCGCCCGCGCCAGCGCGCAGCAGGCCCGCGCCTCCATCGGGGACCGCGTGGTGCGCGCACCCTTTTCCGGCTGGGTCAGCCTGCGCATGGTGTCGCCCGGCGCCATCGTCACCGCCGGCACGCCGATCGCCACGGTCAGCGACATCTCGCGGATCAAGCTGGACTTCACCATCCCCGAAACCCGCCTGGCGCTGGTGCGGGAGGGGCAGCCGATCAGGGCGGTCTCCGCCGCCTGGCCCGACCGGCCCTTCACCGGCACCATCGCCACCATCGATCCGGTGATCGACCCCGCCACCCGCGCCGTCCGGATACGCGCCATCCTGCCCAATCCCGACCGCGCGCTGAAGCCCGGCATGCTGCTGACGGTGAATGTGCTTGCGAAGCAGCGCCAGTCGCTGGCCGTGCCCGAGCTGGCGGTCGTGGGCGATGGTGAGGATCGCTTCGTCTTCCTGGTGGAGGATGGCAAGGCCAGGCGGACCAGGGTCGATACCGGCATCCGCCAGAACGGGCTGGTCGAGATATTGGGCGGGGTGAAGCCGGGCCAGACGGTCGTCACCGACGGCGTCGTCAAGCTGACCGACGGCGTGCCCGTCCGCCTGCCCGGCGACAAGCCGGAAGCGAAAAGCGCCAGCGCCGGCCGGGCGGCCGGTTAGGGAGGCGCGGCCATGCAGCTTTCGGACCTGTCCGTCCGTCGCCCGGTCTTCGCGGCGGTCGTCGCGGTGCTGCTCTGCATCGTCGGGATGGTCGGCTATCTCAGCCTTTCCATTCGCGAATATCCCGATACCGATCCGCCCATCGTCTCGGTGGAGACGACCTATACCGGCGCGGCGGCTTCGGTGGTGGAAACCCGTATCACCCAGATCATCGAGGATGGCGTCGCGGGCGTACAGGGCATACAGAACATCACCTCGACCTCGCGCGACGGCGTCTCCTCGATCAGCATCGAATTCGATCCGTCGCGCGACATCGATTCCGCCGCGAACGACGTGCGCGACCGCGTGGGCGGCGTGGTGGAGGATCTGCCGGAGGATGCGCTCGCGCCCGAAATCCGGAAGGTCGATGCGGATGCGCGGTCGATATTGTTCATCGTGTTCACCAGGGACGGCTGGACCCCGACGCAGATCGCCGACTATCTCGACCGCAATGTGCTGGACCGTTTCTCGGCCATTGACGGCGTCGCCCGCGTCACCGGCGGCGGCGACGAACGGCCCTCCACCCGCATCTGGCTGAATGCGGAGAAGCTGACCGCCTTCGGCATCACGCCGGGCGACATAGAGGCCGCCCTGCGCGCGCAGAATGTCGAACTGCCCGCCGGGCGCTTCGAATCGAAGGACCAGAACCAGACGCTGCGCGTCGAGCGCGCCTTTTCCACGCCCGAACAATTCGCCCAGCTTGTCGTCGGGCGCGGTGCGGACGGTTATCAGGTGAAGCTGGGCGACGTCGCGCGGATCGAGCAGGGCGCGGAAAACCCCTATACCTCCTTCCGCTCCAACGCCGCGACAGGCGTCGGCGTGGGCATCATCCGCCAGTCGGGCGCGAACACGCTGGAGGTCGCGGAAAAGGCGAAGGCGCTGATCGCTGAACTGCGGCCCACGCTTCCCGCGGGCATGAAAGTCACCATCGGATCGGACGAATCGCTGTTCATCAGCCGCGCCATCGACAATGTCTACGACACGCTGGCCGAAGCGGCGCTGCTGGTCGTGCTGGTCATCTTCCTCTTCCTCGGCTCCCTGCGCGCGACGATCATTCCGTCGGTCACCGTGCCGATCTGCCTGCTGGCGACCTGCGCGGTCATGTGGCTGCTGGGCCTGTCGATCAATCTGCTGACGTTGCTCGCCTTCGTGCTGGCCATCGGCCTGGTGGTGGACGACGCCATCGTCGTGCTGGAGAATGTCTATCACCGCATCGAACAGGGGGAGGACCCGCTGGTCGCCTCCTATCTCGGCACGCGGCAGGTGGGCTTCGCCATTATTTCGACCACGCTGGTGGTCTGCGCGGTGTTCGTGCCGGTGATGTTCCTCGCCGGGCAGACGGGCCTGCTCTTCCGCGAACTCGCCATCGCGATGATCGCCGCCATCGCCTTTTCGGGCTTCATTTCCCTGAGCCTCGCGCCGATGCTCTGTTCGAAGCTGTTGCGTCATTCCGAACGGTCACGCCTGTCGCGCTGGGTCGACGACCGGTTCCAGCGGCTGGAGGCGGGCTATGCGCGGCTGCTGGACCGCGTGCTGAAACGGCCCGTCCTCGCTCTCGTGCCCGTGCTGCTGTTCCTGGCGGGGGCGGGCGTGCTGTTCACCACGCTGCCGACCGAACTGGCCCCGGCGGAGGATACCGGCGTCGTCGATGGGCAGGTGACAGCGCCCGAAGGCACCGGGTTCGACCGCATGAACGCCTATATGCAGAGGATCGAGACCGATCTTCAGCCGTTGCGCGATGAAGGCACGCTGCAGGTGCTGAACATCCGTGCCCCCGCCGGCTTCGGCACCAGCGACGATTTCAACGGCGGCAACATCATCGCCTTCCTGCGGCCCTGGGAGGACCGCACGATCACCACGGCGCAGGTGGCCGACACCATCAACAAGGTGATCGCCAACCAGCCGGGGGTGCGCGGCAATGTCGCGCCGCGTTCCGGGCTTGGCCGTGGCCGTGGCCTGCCGGTCAATCTGGTGCTGGCCGGTGCGACCTATGAGGGGCTGGTGGCCGCGCGCGACCGCATCATGGCCGCCGCCGCGACCAATCCGGGCCTCATCAACCTCGATTCCGACTATAAGGAGACCAAGCCGCAGATGCGGATCGAGGTGGATCAGCAGCGGGCGGGCGACCTGGGCGTGTCTGCCAACGACATCAGCCAGGCCTTGCAGACGCTGCTCGGTTCCCGCCGCGTCACCACCTATGTCGACCGGGGCGAGGAATATCGCGTGCTGGTGCAGGCAGAGCGGGAGGGGCGGCAGACCCAGGCGGACCTCGAACGCATCAATGTGCGCAGCCGCACCGGCGTCCTCGTGCCGCTGTCCGCCGTGGTCACCGTCCGCGAGGTCGCCGGTCCGCGCCAGCTCAACCGCCACAACAAGCTGCGCGCCATCACGCTGACGGCCGCGCTCGCGCCGGGCTATTCGCTGGGCGAGGCGCTGGGTTTCCTGGAGGAACAGGCGCGCCAGTCGCCTGAGGTGCTGGCGCTCGGCTATCGGGGCGAGAGCCAGTCGCTGCGCGAGACCGGCGGGTCGATCTGGCTCGTCTTCGGGCTCACCATATTGATCGTCTATCTGCTGCTTGCCGCGCAGTTCGAAAGCTTCGTCCATCCCGGCGTCATCATCGCCACCGTGCCGCTGGCGGTGGCGGGCGGCGTGCTGGGGCTGGCGCTGACGGGCGGATCGGTCAATCTCTACAGCCAGATCGGCATCGTCATGCTGGTGGGGCTGGCGGCGAAGAACGGCATATTGATCGTCGAATTCGCCAACCAGCTGCGCGACGAGGGGCTGGAGATCGGCGCGGCCATCCGTCAGGCCGCCGCCCGGCGCCTGCGCCCGATCCTGATGACCTCCATCGCGACGGTCATCGGCGCCGTGCCGCTGGTCATTCGCGGCGGTGCGGGCGCGGCGGCGCGCCATTCCATCGGCGTGGTGGTGGTTTCGGGCGTCAGCCTGGCGACGCTGATCACGCTGTTCCTGATCCCGATCCTCTATTCGCGGGTTGCAGGACGAACCGTTTCACCGCAAACCGTCAGTCGGCGGCTTGACTCGGCCTTGAAGGATTCGCCGGAAGCCGCCGAATAAAAGGTGGAGCTTCGTTGCCGATGAACGAGATTGCGTCTCCGGGTCAATTACGTCTTGCCTATGCGCGCTGGGCGCTGGTTACTGTGCCTGTGATTGTTTTCCTTGGCTTTCTTTCGGGCAAGCTCGCCAATAGTGGCTATGGCAATCGCTGGTTCGCCGCCCTCGCCAAGCCGGAGCTGATCCCGCCCGGCTGGGTCTTCGGCCTTGCCTGGACCGTGCTCTACATATTGATGGCGCTCGCCTTCGCCATCGTCCTGCACGCGCGCGGCGCACGTGGGCGGGGCATCGCGATTGCGGCCTTCATCGTGCAACTGGGCCTCAACCTCCTCTGGTCCCCGCTTTTCTTCCGCGCGCATCTGGTGGACCAGGCGCTGCTGCTGATCGTCCTGCTGTTCCTGCTCGTCGCCGTCACGACCGCGCTGTTCTGGCGCGTCCGCCGCGTCGCGGGCCTGCTGCTGCTGCCCTATCTGTGCTGGCTGGCCTTCGCCTCCTACCTCAACTATGAGATCGGCCGCCTCAATCCGGACGCGGAAAGCCTTGGCAAACCCGCCCTCCAGACCCAGATATGATTTTTGGCGCCGCCCATCGCGGCGCCGCACGGAAGGATAAGCATCATGCAGAGCGAAAACCGCTTTTTCGACGACCTTGCCAAGCTGGTGAACGGCGCGGCCGGAACCGTCGCGGGCATGAGCCGGGAATTCGAGACCAATGCCCGCGAAAAGGCCAAGCAGTGGATCGGCGGCATGGATTTCGTCAGCCGTGACGAATTCGACGCGGTCAAGGCGTTGGCCGCCGCCGCCCGGGAGGAGGTGGAATTGCTGAAGGCCCGGCTCGACGCGCTGGAGGGCAAGGCGTCCGAACCGGTCAAGCAGACGGTCCGGGCCAAGCCCAGGGACGGCGAATAACCGGCTGATTTCCGGCGGAAGCGGAGTTGTCCACGCATTTTCCATGCCGCCCCGGTTTCCACCGGCGCAAAAAATGCTTTAAGGCGCGCAGATGATGGACAGCGACGAATATGAAAATGGCGGTCAGGAGGCCGCGCCGATCGACATGCTGGCCGCCTATTTCGAGGCGCATGGCTGGAGCTACGATCAGGTCGGTGAGGATGAGATCGTCGCCAGCACCCAGGGGTCCTGGGCGCAATATGAGCTGCGCGGCATCTGGCGCGACGAGGATCAGGTGCTGCAAATGCTCGCCTTGCCCGACATCAGGGTGAATGAGGACAAGCGCAGCGCCATCTACGAAACGCTGGGCCTGATCAACGAACAGCTTTGGCTCGGCCATTTCGAGCTCTGGTCCTCCAGCGGCATCGTGCTGTTCCGCCACGGCGCGCTGCTGGGGGCGGGCGGCACGCTGACGCTCGACCAGGCGCAGATATTGGTGGAAACCGCCATAGACGAATGCGAGCGCTTCTACCCGGTGTTCCAGTTCGTCCTCTGGGGCGGCAAGACCCCGACGGAGGCGATTTCCGCCAGCCTCATCGAAACGCGCGGCGAAGCCTGAGACGCTTTCCCATGACCGACATCTGGCCCGACCATCTTTTCCTTGTCGGCTGCGGCAATATGGCGGGGCAGATGCTGCGGCGCTGGCTCGCCTGCGGCCTCGATCCGGCGCGGGTGGTCGTGTTGCGTCCCAGCGGCAAGGCGGTGGCGGAAGGGGTGAGGGTCGTCACCGACTATCCCGCCTCCCTGCCTGCCGGCACCACCATCCTGCTGGGCATGAAGCCCTATCAGCTTGGCGATGTCGCGGGCCTGCTTGCGCCGCTTTGCAGCGCCGATATGCGGATCGTTTCGATCCTTGCGGGAACGCGGCTGGCCGATCTGCGCGCCGCTTTCCCCGCGGCGGCGGAAATCGTCCGCGCCATGCCCAACCTGCCGGTGGGCATAGGGGAGGGTGTCACCGCGCTCCATGCGGATGCCGCATTCCCGGCGGCGTCGCGCAAGGCGGTGGAGGCGTTCATCGCCCCGCTAGGCCTTGCCGAATGGATTGCGGATGAAGGCCAGTTCAACGAAGTCACCGCGCTGTCCGGCTGCGGACCCGCCTTTCTGTTCCGCTTCGTCGATGCCCTTGCGCGGGCGGGCGAGGCGATCGGCCTCTCCGCCGACCAGGCCGGGCGCATGGCGCTCGCCACCGTGCGCGGCTCTGCCAGCATGGCTGCCATGGCGAGCGAAAGCCCGGCCGTGCTGGCGGATCGCGTGGCCAGCCCCGGCGGCATGACGCGGCAGGGTCTGAACGTGCTCGATGCCGACGGCCGGTTGCTGAAGCTGCTCACCGATACGCTGGTCGCCGCGCGCGACCGGGGCGAGGCGATGGCCCGGGGCGAATAGGGCCGGGGCGGTTCACCTCTTCCCGCAAAGCCCTTAGAGAAACGACATTTCCCCCCTTTGGAGTCCTGCGATGCTGTCCGCCGAAACGTCCATCCTTGTCCTCACCACCGGGGGGACGATCGACAAGATCTATTTCGATGCGCTGTCGGACTATCAGGTGGGCGAAACGGTGGTGGCGAAGCTGCTGGACATCGCCCGCGTCAAGCGGCCCTTCCGCATCGAGGAAGTGGTGCGCAAGGACAGCCTGGAACTGGACGATGCCGACCGCGCCCTGATCCGCGACCGTGTGGCCGCCGCGTCTGAAAGCCATATCGTCATCACCCACGGCACCGACACGATGACGGAGACGGCGAAGCTGCTTTCCGCCATCGCCGGCAAGACGGTCGTGCTGGTGGGCGCGCTCGCCCCGGCGCGTTTCGGGGAAAGCGACGCCAGCTTCAACCTCGGTATGGCCTTTGCGACGGTGCAGCTTGCCGCACCGGGCGTTTACATCACGATGAGCGGGTCGGTCTTCCGGGCCGACAGGGTGGTGAAGGATCGGGAAAAGGGCGCCTTCGTCCCGATTGGCGAGTGAGTTTGCGCTGGGGGTGTTCCTGGTCGATCAGGGGACATTTCCCCTCTCGCCCATGATCCCTTCATGACCGGCCGCTTCAGCGCGTGCCGGCATTCTCCGCCGCCACGGGAACCGCGCCGCCCTCCGGCGTCTGCGCCTTGGGCGCGAAGATGCGGAGGCTGTCGAGCGTCTTTTCCGCCATCGCCTGATATTGCTCGCTCAGCATTTCAGGATAGACGAAGCTGGCCGTGACGATCGAGCCGTCCGGCTGTTTCATCAGCCGCAGCGCGACATTGTTGCCCTCGCCGTCATTGGCGGTGCCGCGATATTCGTTATCGCCGACATAGTCGCCGCTCACCCCTTCGGAGCCTTCGCTCACCGTCTCGACGATCTGTTGCAGCGTCTGGTCGCCCTCCTTCTTCTGCCAGAAGATGCGGACGTCCGCGCCCGCGCCGGGGTCCTGATAGACCACGCCGTCCGCATTGCTGGAGGCCGCGTCCTTCTGCCAGCCTTCCGGGAAGGTGATGGAAAAGCCGCGCTCGACATTGACATAGTTGCGGGATGCGGGCGTGTCGGCCTTCGCTTCGGCCATCGCCCTGGCCGCGGCGGCATTGGCGGCGGCGGCGAGTTCGTCCTGGCTTGGGAGGTCCTCCACCGGTTCCGCGCGGCCGCAGGCGACCAGCAGGAGGAGGGGCATGGCGGCGGCGAGGATGGCGCTTTTCATCGCTCCCCCAAAGCATAGCCGCCGCGACATTTCAACGCCGCAACCGCGTGTGGCGCGATGGGACGACGGCAGTGCGGGGCGTCCGCCCCCGGCAGCCGGTCCGATCAGGCAGCGCTGTCGATGCCCAGTTCGGCGAGCTTGCGGTAGAGGGTCGAGCGGCCGATGCCCAGCCGCCGGGCCACTTCGGTCATGCGCCCGCGATAATGGCCGATGGCCAGGCGGATGACGTCCGCTTCGATCTCCGCCAGTTGGCGGACATGGCCGTCGCCTTCGAACAGGGTGATGCCGGCGGCCTCCCGATGCGGCTGCGGCACGGCATGAAGCCGGCCACGGGACTCGCCATGGCCGCGCCCGCGAATATGGGCGGCGATCTGTGGAAAATCCTGGGGCGTAAGAGCATCGCCCTCGCACAGCACCGCGGCGCGGAACAGGGCGTTCTGAAGCTGGCGCACATTGCCCGGCCAGTCATGCTGCATCAGCAGCGCCAGCGCGTCGTCGGTAAGGCCAAGGCCGCGCAATCCCGGCTGGGTCGCGATGCGGGCGAGCAGATGGCGGCACAGCGCCGGCACATCGCCCAGACGTTCGCGCAGCGGCGGAATGGTGAGCTGCACGACGTTGAGGCGGTAATATAGGTCTTCGCGGAAGCGCCCCGCCTCGATCTCGTCGTGCAGCCGCTTGTTGGTGGCGGCGATGACGCGGACATCGACATGGATCGGGCGGCGCGCGCCTATGGGCTGGACTTCGCCGTCCTGAAGCACGCGCAGCAGCTTCACCTGCGCGTCCAGCGGCATTTCGCTCACTTCGTCGAGGAAGATCGTGCCCATGTCGGCGGCGACGAATTTGCCGACCTGCCGGTCGAAGGCGCCGGTGAAGGCGCCGCGTTCATGGCCGAACAGGTCGGATTCCACCAGATTGGCCGGGATCGCGCCGCAATTGACGGTGATCATCGCCTGCTTGTGGCGGGGGGAAGCGGCGTGGATCGCGCGGGCGATCACATCCTTGCCGACGCCGCTTTCGCCCTCGATCAGCACAGGGACGCGGGCGCGGGCCGCCTTGGCCGCGATGGCGAGCGCGGCGCGGAACTGCGGCGCGGCGCCGACCACATCCTCGAAGGACAGGGCGGCAGGGATCTTTTCGGTCAGCGGGCGCAACTCGCCCTTGCCATGTTCGCCGTTCAGCGTGGCGTTGAGCGCGGCGAGCAGCCGCTCAGGCGCGATCGGCTTGGCGAGATAGTCGGTGGCGCCGGCCCGCATCGCCTCCACCGCGACGGCGACATTGTTATGCGCGGTGAGGATCAATATGGGCAGGGCCGGCCGGCGGGCGCGCAGTTCGCGGATCAGGCCGGTCGGCTCATAGCTCGGGCTCCACTGGTCGAGCAGCACGGCGTCGAGCCGCATGCCGTCCTGCGTGCCCAGCATCGCAATCGCGGTGTCGCCGTCATTGGCGAAGATGGTGCGCCATCCCGCACGGGCGGCGAGAGCCGACACCAGCCTGCGCTGCGCCGGCTCGTCGTCGATCAACATCAGCATCGGAACGCCGTCGCGCGCCATCCTTACCCCTCATAAGCGAACTGGTGCCGAAGGTAGGGAAGAGGGGTAAAGACCGGCTTAACCGGAAAAATTTTCTTGTCCGCTGACGGCTTGAGGGGGAGAGGGCTTGGCGATAAGAGGATGCCGCGAAACGGACAGAGAGGGACAGTGCATGGCTTCGGACGGGAATATGAACAGCGCAACCCAGACCTATGAAGGGTTCGTGGCCCTCATCAAATGGGGAACCATCGCCAGCGCCGTCGTCGCCGCTCTGGTCGTGCTGCTGATCGCCAGCTGAGCCAGGCTTGATCGCTGAAGGGGGAGCAGATGACGCCGTTCCTTCTCCCCTGCTTTTTGGCGGCCTGCATCGTCGGGGCGCTCGTTGCATGGCGGGCGCGGCCGGACGAGGGCTGGGCGCTCGTTTCCGTTCTTCAGATGCTGTCATCCGCCATTCTGGTCGGCGCGCTGATCGTGGCGGCGGAGGCGGGCAGCAGTATCGCCCGGACATTGGGCCTGCTGGCGATAGTGGCGGGCAGCGCCGGGTTTTGCGGCGGTTTGGTGGCGGCGCGGCGGATCGGCATGCCGCCGCGGCCATGATGGAAGGCGTGAACGGGACGATCCTCGCCGGCTGGTCGCTGGCCGCCTTATTGTTCGCGGCGGCTCTGCTGGCCCCGCTTGGCGGCGGGTTGCGGCGGGGCGCGCATCTGGCGGGCGCCGCGATGATGGTTGCGGGCGCCGTGACCCTCTACAGCCATGATGTCATGGCCCTGCCGCAAATCTGCGCGGCGCTGATCGCGGGAAGCGCGATCGGGCTGGCATTGGGGCGCGGCATGCCGCGATCCGCGCTTCCATCGCTGATGAGCGGTCTCATCGGACAGGCCGGCCTGGCGGCCGTCTTCATCGGCGGAGCGGCCTTGCGCGATCCGCATGCCTTCGGCCTGCTGGACGATGCGACGGACCGGCTGCGTATCGAGGGCGCCGCTGCGATCGGCGCAGCCGTCGCCTGCGGAGCCATGGCCTGCGCGGGGGCGGCGGCGGTGAGGCGTTCGAGATGCTTCAACTGCACGCCTTCGGGGGCGGGTCTGGGCGTGATGTGGACGACCGCCGACATGACCTTGGG
>NZ_LTAB01000021.1:0-83815 GCF_001580035.1 Sphingobium sp. 22B
CCTGCGCCCAGGCGCAATGCCCCCCAAGCGCAGCCCCTCAGGCCGCCCTGGCAAACCGGCAAACCACCAGCCCAGCCCAAATCATACCTCAAACCCACCCTCCAACCCTGGTAGATTTCCTGGAAGGAACCGGTTGAGAATCAATGGCCGTCAGAGCTGTTGCGGGGGTGATACCCTGCGACTTCCGCCGCTATCGTGATCTAAACCGCATCGACCAGCGGTGCTGCTAGGCGATAGTCTTTTTCGACCGCAAGGTGCGATAACGCCCAATATGTTTTCCTAACACCCTGTTCCAATGTCCTTATTTACAGAATTTACACCGGTTTACAGGAAATCGCTGGCGTGGATCAGGAAGGGAGAATCAGTGAGCCTAGTGAAGATCAGGGATGCCTACGGCAATTCGAAGGATAGCGGCTATTCCATCGATTTCTTCCGACACGCGGCCATGGGAGCTCGAGAGGCATTTCTCGCCAGTCCCTTTGTCGCGACATATGACCCGATCAGAATGCTCGTCGAACAGGGATGCAGGGTCAACCTGCTCGTCAGGCTATGTTCCATAACGCGACCGCCCGTTCTGCGCGAGGCGCTGAAGAACCCGCTCGTGTCGGTGCGCTACTACAGCTCGCGCAGTTTCCATGCCAAACTCTACATCATTGATGACATCGCCATGGTTGGCTCCGCGAACCTCACTGACGCAGGCCTGATGTCCAACCAGGAGGTGTCAGTTGTACTCCGGAAGGGGCGTGATGCCAGCTTCGATGATCTGCAGGCAAGGTTCAGGTTGTTCTGGGAATATGCCGATGTATTTACGACGGAACTCTGCACCCGCTACGAGGAAGCATGGAAGGTCATCGGCAACCCGAAGGAAGAGGAGGGGTTCGAGGAGCATCTGAAGAAATTTGTCCCTCCGGCTGCTCCGCCCAGCGCGAAGGTCGGCAGCGAGATCGTATCCAAACGGCGCTCGTTTTTGCAGGATCTGCGTCGCAAGTATGACCAGGGACTCATACCGGACTTCGAGGAGGTGCGGACCGTTTTTTCAGCTGTGGGAAGGCGGCGTGCGGAATTTGCTCATGGTGATATCGACATAGAGATCGGCCGCTTTCTGGGCTGGTTGCGGGTTGCGCATGCACCCGGCGAAAGCTGGTCCGCGAGCTCGCTGGTCGATGCACCGGAACGGAGGGACCGGATTTCACACTGGCTGGAGGCCTGGTTTGCCGAAGATGATACTGACGCAGGCGACATGGTACGGGCAGAGAACGAGGTAGCCAACATCACCCGGCTGAGGACCACGCTAGGAACCTCTGAAAGTATCAATACTGCCTCCTATGATGAAATTTTCGATGCGCTGAGCGGCGTGCATGCATTTCATGAACGGCTGCGCTTTGTCGCGGGTGGCCTCGAGGGGCTTCGAGCCGAATTCCTCGCGCGTAACGGACTTCCGGCTATCAGAAGCAATCTGGATTTTCTTCTTCACGGTCCGGGCACCCAGCTCGAGCGGGCCTATGACTGTCTGTACAATGAGGCGCGACAGCTTGCCGGCTTCGGCGAGGCCTGCGTAATGGAACTTGTGGGCTGGATGGATGAGGAACGGCCACCCATAAATGGCCGGACCATCAAGGCGCTTCGTTTCCTTGGATTTGATGTGAAGGACTGATTTTATTCCATTAAATCAGTCCTGTGAGAAACAGATTTTCTGACGCGCCCTGTTCATCGTTCCTCGTGCGTAATATATAGTGCGCGACACTCGAGCAGCTTCTCACCACCTTTGCAGGCCGAGGGCGGCAGTCTGGACGGTGTCACCAACCTGTTTCTCGTGCGGATCTAGGCCCGTTCGGCAGGCGCAAGCCTTGCGAAACGTAAATCTGCGGCCGGCAGCCGAAGCTGGAGGCGCAACTGGATTGCGCATGGCTGGGTGGCAACGGTGCACGCTGCGATGGCCCAACGCCAGGATCCTCGACTATTTCCAATATCCGAAGTCCGCATGTCCGGATTTCCCAATGGCAACGAGCACGTGCCATATGCGCTGCGGCGCCGACTGTTAGCTGATTTTGGCCGGCGTATTCTCGTCACGGGTATGCTGCCCTCCGTTTCGTTGCCTTCAAGAAAGGCAACGCAGTCAGCCAGCACTTCCTTGGGCGGGCGGCGGTGCCGACCGCGTATCGTACAACCCTCAGAAATACGCTGCACCGTGACTTGCGATGTTCCGGTCGCCAGCACAGCTCGTGACGTGGAGCTTCACGATACGGCCCTCTTTCCATCCGGTCGTCTGTGCGTGGACGCAAACGGGAAGCGCAGTCAGAAGCGGGGCGGACAGGATTTTCTTCATTCGCATGCCGGTTCTTCTGATTGTGGATTGATTGTCCGGAGTTCGCCGCTCGTGGATCAGCTCCGCAGATGCGTTGCTCAGGGTTCGACGGATACGCTGATGATGACCGGGTAGGTGCTCTGGAAGCAGCCGCTCAGCGTGAGCGCAATTTTCCGTCGTGCCATGTAGGCAGAGATGATCATGGGCTCGATCAGCCTGCTTGCCGGGTTCTGGGGATCGGTGACGTAAACCCCCGAAACCGGGCAGCCGTTGGCCGTCTCCGGAGCATCAGTTTTCACCGCAAGGGCATTCTGGCTCCAGGCATTCCACATTATGGTCATGGATTTGAAACACTGTCCGGCAGCGGCCAAAGACAGCCATCGTCCCTCCGCGCCGCGTTGGAGAGGAGGATGCACTGCAGGTCGTTCAGATATGTCATGGTGGTTTCCCTGCGGGATGACGGCACCAGCGCCGTTCCCACCATCCAAAGCCCCGATCCTGGTGAGGCGGGGTCCGCAAGCGCGGGAGGCTTCGCGGATCGGTCACGCCCGTTCGCTCTGGTTCCGCGGCAAATCGAGCGGTTTGTTGGCGCCGATCAATTTTTCCGTGCGGGGTCGCAGCCTTGACGAAAAATTGCTTGCCGGGCAGAGATTTTGTTGCTTGTTCAAGGGTCTGGACCAGATCGGGGCTGGTCATGGGGGGCAATGATGAACAGAGGTCAGTCTGTATTAGCGCCAGTCCTGTCATGGCGGCGCGTTCTGCAGGCCGTCAGCAGCCTGATGGCGGCGGGAGCGCTGTCGCTGGCGGCCCCGGCGTGCGCCGAGGCCGGTTTTTCCACCGCGGTTGTGGTGAAGTCCGTCAACGCAAGGGACATCGGTACCGATGCCTATGTGCCCGGGTTCAGCAACCCCTTCGGTTGTACAAATGCGGAGTGGTTCCGGATCCTGAAAGATGTTTCCAATGGAGACATGATTCGCGCGACCCTGCTTACGGCATATGCCACGGGACGTCCGGTGCAGGTCTGGGTCAATGGATGCGCGTCCGACGGGGTATCGACGGTGCTCGCCGTCTGGGCATCGCCATAGTCCCATTTCTGTCTGGGGCCGACAGGGAATTCCGAACAGTTGCCGGCTTTGACTCTCACATGGAACTCTCCTCAGCATAATCTGGAGCAATCTGATGAAGGTACAGGGGCAATCATCTGCGTTGTGATCAGTGTCCAGGCTGCTGATTGCGGTCGGACTGGGGGCGATTCCCGCTGCGGCCCATGCCGGCGACTGGACGACTTCCCAGCGGGTGAGTGAAGTTGTCATTGATGACAGCTTTACCACAGTCATTATGTCCGCGGTCGACAATCCGATGGGATGCGGTACGCCTAGCTTTCTGCGGGTGGGCAAGACTACGAGTCCATGACAGCCGCGATCCTGTCTGCGCAGGCGCAGGGCAAAAATGTGCGCCTGTTTGCCGCAGCCTGCTATGGCGACAACAGCGTCCGTTTTCAGGGCGTCTGGATACAGCAGTAGTAACGCAGCGGCGACTCTTCCACTGGCGCAAACGTGTGCCGCCGCCAGCTTTTCTTATCGTAAATCTGGAGAACGCAGGTGTCGAAGAAGCTGATCACGCTGCTTGGTGTTATGGCAGCCATGTACTCGACGACGGCGAGGGCCGACAGTGAAATATTCGTCGTGCCCGCAAACTGGCGTCTTCAGAACTATATGGGCGGAAGCGGCCTTGTGGCCTGGTATACGGGATCCACCTGTACAAATGGTCTTCTGAGCTTTTCCAGTTCAGCCACATCCGATGACCGCAATCGTTTCTTTTCCGCGGTGCTCTCTCTGCCAAGCTGAGCGGAAAGGCTATCGGCATATTCTATGAGACAGTGTCGGGAAGTTGCCAGATCACGAGCTTCTACATGCAGCAGTGAACCTTCGTCCCCCTTGCAATCCTGATCTGGATATGGCTTCGCGAATCGGCCTTGATCGTATCACTGAAGAATGATGTTGCTGGCAGTCTCAACGTCTGAACTGTTTGAACGCGTCCCCGTTCCGCCGATCATGATTGGCCTGCCTGTCATATAAGCAGTCATGATCGAGGCGACATGGCCTGTTTCGGCATTGTGTCGGCTTTGAATGAAAAATTGTTTTTGGTCGGATGAGCACATCCGGGTTTTGCAGATCTTGCTCCATCCGTGTCGAAGAGGACAAGCCCACTTTCATCTACGAAGTAAGCAGTAATCTTCCCTCCGGATGCCACGGAAGCATGGCAGCTGGTCGACAGAATGGAGCCAGCTGCAAAGGCTGCCAGAAGCCGGGCCAGGATCGTGAAACGGCGAAAAGCTGATGTTGCGTTCATTGTTACTCCGATCGTCAGGAAACACGTCTGCTGCGCCCAACCGGTATCCGGCGTAACCTGCAGACCGCGTCATTTACATTTCCGGTTTACTGCGGCGGGCTGTTCTCGATTGCAAAAATGGCCGGCATGCCCTCCAGGCACCCGTCAAGCGTTATGAAGACTGGCCGGTTCGCTGTCTGCGCGGTGAGAAGCATCGCCTGAACGAACTGCGCATGCGCAGCTGCGTCCGGCATGATGTACCAGTCGGTCCTGCCACAGCTGTCCAGATCGTTCATGGTTTCATCCAGCTTCACCAGAATCCCTGGAATTCCCGACCAGTGCTGTAGCGATCTTACGTGCCCCAGAATGGTCCCGCGTGCCTCTGCTGCATCAGTGTACAGGAGTGAGGCCAGCAACGCTGTCACCAGCCATTCAGTATGCTTCATTTCTGCTGCCCCCAATCTGTTACTGCCCGAACATGGACCGGTATTGATGGCTGGCAGACGCCATGCTGCGCAGGTTGGTTGCCGGTCAGAAGATACCGATATTCACATAGTAGGGATTGAGCGCTCCGTCGACAGGCAGGCTGGCCGCGTTACAGTTCGCTGGCGCGCGGAACTGGAAATATACTGGCCTGTTCTGAAGCTGCGCGGTCAGGAGTTGGCTATAAACCGCCGCACAGTTTGCCGGGTTGACAGTCCGCGGAGCATAGCCATCATCGATGCTGGTATTGGCCCCCTGCTGGCAGAGCCACCAGTTCTTGTTGCCCAGTTGGCTATTGAGGACGACGTTCACCCAGCCGTCGGATGAAAGCCAGAGATTCGCCACCGAGAAGCTGCAGAATACGTCGGCAAGATCGAGATCATGTTCAGCCACCTGTATCGCTGCACCCCTCATGTTGGATCAATCAACGATTCCTGAGTTTAAAACAAGCAGTATATGATTGTAGGTAATCGTAACAGATAAAGAATTATTAACCAATGACCGATTTTACAATTGCATATGACAATATAAAATGCAAACCTGCTCTTCGATGGTGGGCTCGCATTGGCACAGTTCATGTGCTGCGAATCGCTGGACTGGCGGCGCTGGTTCTTGCGAAGGCGTGGGCGTGTCCATCCGACTGGTTGTCGCGTGTGCAGCGTGTCAGTGGGGGGCAGTCTCGGCATCGCCTCTTTGTCTGATTTGAGAATGCTTCCGTAAGAAGGTCCTAGGAAGGATACTTGGTTCACTTGCCAAAAGAAAGAACATGAGAAAGTGCATTGGCATTTTGTTCGTGCTCTTTGTGGCAGTCTTTCCGGCGTTGGCGCAGGAGCAGGTGAAGATGGAATATGATTTGTTGGGTCGGCTGGAGACGAGTCGTCGTACCTCTGAATGGGTTTACGGTTATCCCGCTAACTGATTTATGGTTTGGCTAAGATGGTGACCGGATACGCTAACCTCTCTTATTCACGACGCTCGGTTTCGGGTCCGCTCTGGGCATTTGCTGCGGCTGGCTGTATTGCGCGGACGACCGGCATCGCTGGCGTTTGTTTCAAACTCCGCGCTTGCCAGAGCAGCGGTCCTGGGCATCGCCTGCTGGATGCGCCATAGCAGCCAGTATGCGGCAGTGTGCAGTATCAGGCGCATCTGATTGGCATTGGCCGAGCGGCACGAGGTTCGGTCGCTGGCGAGCTGGGACTTGTGGCGCTTGATCAGGTTCTCGGCCTGACCACGCGCGCAGTAGAGCGTGTCGTAGATGTGCTCGGCCGATCCTGTTGCCAACGAGGTGACGACATAGCGGATGTCCATGCCCAGCGTGCTGGCCTCGATCCGTGCAACGACGCGACGCTGGCACTTCCAGGTCTTTGCCCCATAGCGGGTCTCGGCATAGTTGCGCAGGACGGGACACTGACGCTGGGCGCGCTTGACCGCGCAGGCATCGGCGACCGCAACAATGGCGGGATCGGCGCGCAGCGCTGAATTGGTGGGCAGGCCGAACACGTAATCGACGCGGGCCGCATCGCAGTAGGCCATGACCTCGGGTCGACCATAGTGCCCGTCGCCGCGGATAGTGATGTGGGTATCGGGCCAATTACGGCGCAGGTGACGCACCAGGCGTCGGATGTGCCCCGCCGCCTCCTTTCCAGAAGGCGTCTTGCCTGTGCGCAGCAGCATGGCCACCGGCCTGCCGGTCGCGGTGTCGTAGATATGGATCGGTAGGAAGCAGCGCTCCCCATGATGCCCGTTCCAGAACGAGAGCTGTTGATAGCCATGCACGACGTCGCACGTGTCGTCGATATCCAGCGTGACCGCTGTCGGAGGGGCGGGATAGCTGGCGCAGTAGATGTCGATCATCGCGGCCATCATGCTGGCCAGTTCGCGCGTAGTCGGTGCATTTTCCCACCGGCTCATCGTCGGTTGGCTGGCCAGCCCCGCGCCCGATTCCGGCAGCTTGCCGAGCGCCAGGCGGAAGCCTGGATCGTCGCGCAGAGCATCGAGATCATCGGCATCCTCATAGCCGCACGCAATCGCGAACACACGGGCACGCAGAATGTCATCCAGGCGATGGATCACCCGCGCTGGATCGCGCGGATCGGCAATACAAGCCGCCAGGCGCTGGCAAATCCCCATCGCGCGCTCGGCCTGTGCAAGCAGTAGAACACCGCCATCCGAGGTAAGCCGGCCACCGTCGAACGCAGCTGTGATTTTCTTGCGGCCGACTGCTGGGAATCCAAATGAGCTTGCGATATCATCGTTCATGGCGGGTGTGGCCCGTGGCATTTTCTGCCCTGCGGCAGGTTCGGCTTAGACACCCAGTTCCTAATTCAGATCAGAGGCTTACGCCACTCCCGCCAACCCTTCAGGACACTTTTGGTGAATAAGGCGGGNGCCCTGCGGCAGGTTCGGCTTAGACACCCAGTTCCTAATTCAGATCAGAGGCTTACGCCACTCCCGCCAACCCTTCAGGACACTTTTGGTGAATAAGGCGGGCTAAATCCTTTCCGCCGGCCTCTAAGCCAGATTGGTCAGATTTTATGTATGCGCTTTATCTTCTTCGTTATTTAGCTATCGACAAGCAGATTTGAATTATGTTTATCCATGCATCTCGGGGGGGTGGTGGTGGGAGCTTTTGATACTAAGTTGCAAACGTTTTTGGAGCGGACCGAGTGCGACGGTGCATTTGGCTTTCTTTTCGAAAGTGGAACGCTCGACGTTGTGCCATTCCTATGCATTGCTGGACGGATTACAGCGACATGGGCTGAATATTGCGATATAGAGAATATTTATCAGTTCATCGTGGCAGGGAACGGGAACCACCAAAAGGGCGTGCGGGTGAGCATGGCCTGCGATGCTGCCGGCAATCGCAACACCTTCCAGGCAGCGGCCAGCATCAAGCCGCGTCAATCGATGGGCTAGCCGTCATGTTATTAGATAATCGGGCGATAGTGATGAATGGGCAATTATGTATTGGGGGATACATTGTGCGTATAACTTTCTTGGCTGCTTTGGTGATGACTGTCGTCGTGCTGCCGTATGGTCTTGCGCGGGCGCAAGAATATACCCCTCCAGCCGGGCCTCCCGCTCGAGCTACTATCGATAAAAATGGTGTTGACCTGACGCGTGGAACATTAAATGCACCTGTGCAATCGATTTCAATTGGTGCGGACGGCCCCGAGGGCTTTACTTGGTGGAGACAGATAACAAATTCTGGAGGATTCTATGATTCTTCCGGTGGAAACCTAATTGGAACCACAACTAAAGCAGTTACCTTTGGAAGTGGCACCGAAACTTTTACACTCTCAGGGGGCAATTATGTTCCAGATACCCCAAGTGGATCAACGCTCACTGCTGTGGGAAGCGATTTCCTGTACGTAACTGCTGATGGGATTCAGATTTTATATGGATATATCAGTAATCGCACAATGTACGGATATGGATACTCGATAAAAACGGTGACCTATCCCAGCGGGGAGAAGTTGACTTATAATTACCAATGGTGGGACGTCTGCGTAGGAAGTTGCCAAACTGAAACTCGGATATCACGGTTGCAATCAATAACCAGTACCAACGGCTATATGGCAAAAATGAGTTTCTTGGATAATAACAATCCAGGATGGCTTATTTACAGTAGAAACTGGATGACCCTTACGGGCGTCACATTAATCAATATGGCGATCGATTATTGCGATCCAATGGCGAACGCATGCGCTTATTCGCAGCCTTGGCCTTTTCTGGCGTTGAATGGAGTGTCATCAGTCACTGATGCTTTGGGTCAGCAAACCACTTATACTTTTCCGATCAGCCCATATAGAATGACCGGCATGAAGCGCACCGGATCAACTTCCGACACCATGATTATCGGCTACGATGCGTCAGGCAAGGTGAGCACGGTCACCAACGATGGTGTTACGACCAATTATGTTTATGTCGACGCTTCGGGAATTCGTACAACGACTATTAGCGATACTGTCACGGGTGACCGGATCGTCAGGTCTGAGATCGCTAACGCACAGGTAATTTCCGATCGAGATGAATTGGGCAATGAGACAACATACGAATATTATCCAAACCGTTTGCTAAAGAAAATTACAGCCCCTCAACTCAATACTGCTGAGTTCGAATATGATGCACGTGGTAACCATATCAAAACAACCTGGGCCTCGAAGCCTGGTACCGGTTTATCGCCAGTTATCACGCAAGCATCTTACCCGCCCAGCGATGCAACACAGAGCTGGCGCTGTGCTGCGGGCTATGCCGCTGTTCGTTGCAATAAGCCGCTGACGACCTCCGATGCGAAGGGTAATGTTACGGATTTCACGTTCGATAACAGCCATGGCGGTATCACGTCTGCTACCTTACCCGCACCAGTAACCGGCGGCACGCGACCTCAGATACGTTACGGCTATGCGACATATTACGCCCAGTTCAAGAACAGCGGCGGTGCGGTGGTGAATTTTGTAACCCCGGTGACACGCTTGGCACGCATTGGAGCTTGCCAGACCACATCGGGCTGTACAGATGGTACCGACGAGATAAAGACCCTTATCACTTATGGCACCAGCAATGTGCTGGTGACTGCGACGGCATCCGGCGCTGGTAATGGGACTCTCGTTACTACCGGGTTAACCTATGACAATATAGGTAATCGTCAGACTATAGATGGCCCGTTGTCGGGAGCCGTTGATGTAACACGCTATTATTATGATGCTATAAGACGTGTGGTTGGTCTGGTTGGTCCCGATCCGGACGGCGCGGGCATACTAAAATATCGTGCGCAGAAATTTACTTACACCAACAATTTTCTCAGCCTTACTGAGTTGGGAACCGCCAATAATCAGACAGATTCCACCCTAAGCAGCTTCGTATCCCTTCAACAACTGACGTCCTCCTATGATACAAACGCCCGCAAAGTGAAAGATGTACTTACCGCTCCTACAACCGCAGGTAAGCATCAGATCGTTAAATATAGCTATGATTCTCGTGGGATGCTGGAATGTACTGCCGTGCGTATGAACATCACAAACTGGGATGGGGACCAGACCGCTTGTGCTCTGGAAGCATCAGATAGCGCCGGTCCCGACAGAATAACGCGAAATGTCTATGACGAAGTCGGTCGCCTGAAGCAGGTTCAGACAGGCTATGGAACGGCACTTCAGCGTACAGAAACGAACTCGACCTATACGGCTAATGGTAAGCTCGCAACCGTTGCTGATGCCAAAAATAATCTCACGACTTATGAATATGATGGGTTTGACCGCCCAGTGAAGACCCGTTATCCTTCTTCCAGCATCGCTGGCCTGAGCTCCGTCAACGATTATGAGCAGCATACCTATGATGACAACGGCAATATGATTGCTCTTCGACTGCGGGATGGCCAGGTGATCAACTTCACCTATGACAATCTCGATCGTCTGACTTTGAAGGACCTACCTGGGAGCGAGCCGGACGTCAGCTATGGCTATGATCTTCTGGGACGGATGACCTCTGCAAGCCAGAGCGGAAACAGTCTCTCCTTCTCTTATGATGCTCTCGGCCGCAATCTGACTCAGGTCGGCCCCCATGGTACTGTCAGCTACCAGTACGATCTAGCGGGCCGCAGAACGCGGATAACATGGCCCGATAGCTTCTATGTGGTCTATGATTATCTGGCTACCGGTGAAGTCTCAGCTGTGCGGGAATCCGGTGCCACCTCCGGCGTCGGGATACTGGCCGCCTACAGCTACGACGATTTCGGTCACCAAACCGGTATTGATCGAGGTAACGGAACGACCACCAGTTATAGCTTTGGCGATGGGTTACACCTGACATCACTGACTCAGGGGCTGTCCGGCACAACTCAGGATTTGACGCTCAGCTTCGGCTATAATCCCGCGGGCCAGTTGATACAGGTGACACGTTCCAACGCTGCCTATGCCTGGACCGGCTATGTAAATGTTAACCGATTGTACACGGTTAACGGCCTTAATCAGTATACCGTAGCAGGCGCGCTCAGCATAGGCTATGATGCGCGTGGCAACCTGACCAGCTCGGATAGTAACAGCTACACCTACAATTCGGAGAACTATCTCCTCTCAGGCCCTGGCGTTATGCTAAGCTACGACCCGTTGGGAAGACTATACCAGGCCACCGGCACCGCCACTACACGCTTTGCCTATGATGGGGAGGATCTCATCGCCGAATATAACAGCGCCAATACGCTCTTGCGCCGTTATGTTCATGCTGGCGGCGCCGATGAGCCCATCGTCTGGTACGAAGGTTCCGGCACAAGCGACCGCCGCTGGCTTCACGCCGACGAGCGCGGTAGCATTGTCGCCATCAGTGATGGTGCAGGCACCAGCGTGGGGGTCAACAGCTATGATGAATTTGGCATTCCGGCCTCGACGAATCTAGGGCGCTTCCAGTATACTGGGCAGACATGGCTCTCAGAGGTTGGCATGTACTATTACAAAGCCCGCATATACTCGCCCACGCTCGGCCGGTTCATGCAGACCGATCCTATTGGCTATCGAGGTGGCATGAACCTGTACGCTTATGTAATGAATGATCCGATCAATGCCGTAGATCCTTCCGGACTGGATGCTCTCTGCGCTATCGAAGGCGGGACTTGCGCCGCCGATATTACTGTGACTGGTCGTCGGCCCGGATGTAATATTTTCTGCGCTATTGGTCGCTTGTTTGATCCGCCTCGGTCCGGACCGGATGGATCATCCGGCGGTGGCGAGGAACGTATTATCGTTACGGCGAAGAAGGAGGGGCAAAAGGATTGTGGTGGAGGGAGCAGAGAATTATCTGCGCTCGAAAAGTTCAATAGTATTCCCATTGGGGTCTTGGATGCGCTGTCTGGCGGTGCCTACAGCGATTTGGTTCTTCCAGAAACAGATCAGCCGCTTCTGAATGGCAACACTGGGTATGACATTGGTCTAGGTATTGGAGCTGTGATTGGCTTTGGTCGCATTGGCTATGCAGGAGCGGCTCGCCGGGCAGCTTCGATGGAGGGGCGTGCCGCCAATGCATATCGGAACACATTGAAGAGAAATTTTCGCCTCGGAGCAGGCAAAGACTATCGGATGTATTCTTACGAGGAATCTTTCGCGAAATACGGCTCCGACAGCGCAGTCGCACAGGCAGCGTCTCGTACTAATCTGCACGTCAATAATGCGGGTGTAACTTTAGCCGGATCATCAACCGCTCTTGCTCTCCGATGTGGGCTTCAATGACAACGCCACCAAACCTCCTGCAACGCAAACCAGTATCAGCACTAATAGCAGTATGGGGGGCATCTATATTTATCCCGCTGCTATTGCTTATACTATTTCGATCAACGGAGATACTTATACCTTATAGGCCATTCGCAATCTGGATAGCGTCACTTCCAATAACGACTTTGTCTGCCCTTCACGGCCACAAAATGCTGCAGGGAAAATTTGTGTCTTTTTACCCGCTGAGAACCATATTTTTATCGATATCTACATTTGCGGTGTCGATTATACTGGCATTATGGTTGATTGGTAAATATTCTTATTTTATTTCAATTGCATTATACATATTTTTACTTGTTATATCAAGTATTGTATTTGTTATTTCTGTAGTTACGATTGCGCCAGAACGCAATGTGTACGATTAGAGTTCAAGCTCAATCAGCCCCGGAGATTCCCGGAGGCTGTTATGGACTTATGAGGCTGAATGGCGCTGTCAGAGCAAAATGGAGCGCGACTGAACCAGCTGCTACAGCTGTGGCATGAGCCGCTCCATGCCCGACAATCCGTTCCGCTACTTCAACCCGTCGCCCGAGGTGATCCGACTGGCGGTGCTGATGTACGTGCGCTTCCCGCTCAGCCTGCGCAACGTGGAAGACCTGCTCTTCGAGCGCGGTATCGACATCAGCCATGAGACGGTGCGCTACTGGTGGAACAGGTTCGGCCCGTTGTTCGCAGGCGACATTCGCCGGCAGCGAATCAGCCGCATGCGGGGATTTCGCCACTGGCGCTGGCACCTCGACGAAATGTACGTCAAAGTGAATGGCGAGATGGTCTACCTCTGGCGCGCTGTCGATCAGGAAGGCAAGATCCTGGAAAGCTATGTCACCAAAACCCGTGACAAACTAGCTGCGCTGACCTTCATGAAGAAGGCGCTGAAGCGTCACGGATCCCCCGCAGCGATCACCACCGATGGCCTCCGCACCTACGGCGCGGCAATGGATGAGCTTGGCAACCGGGCAAAACAGGATACCGGTCGCTGGGCTAACAACCGCGTCGAGAACAGCCCCCTCCCCTTTCGACGAAGGGAGCGAGCCATGCTGCGCTTCAGACAAATCAGGTCGCTACAGAAATTCGCATCCGTACACGCCAACGTCCACAACCACTTCGCACTGGAACGCCACCTCGTCGATCGACAGACCTATAAGGAAAGGCGCTCAGCTGCGTTGGCTGAGTGGCAGTCTCTCATGAACTGATTTCTTACCCTCCCGATCCAAAGTGCATCGTGTGGAGAGCAGTTCGCCTTTGTCTGACAGCACCACCCGTAGCCTTCGCGGTCATGAGACTGGCGAGAACGGCCGCGGCATTCTTGTCCTTTAAATCCTGGGCCGATCCCTGGGGTGTCCAGGTCAGCATCGTGCCGGCCGCGCAGGTTCCGATGGTCTGGTTCACCTGGAAAATGAGGTTCGTCGGCATATAGGTGACCGTGACCTTGACTTCTGCCGAGTGATCGTAGGCAACCGCTGGCGCAGAGGTGGCTAAAGCTACGATCCCCGCAAGAAGAGCCGTAAGACGTTTCGTCATTGAGGAATTTCTCCATTTTGCAAGGTATGGCGACTTAATCTGCTACAGCAAATGTCGGTGCATTTTCCTTGAAGGCCTGAACGTGTCCTGTGCTTGGACTGCGCCCACAATCAGGAATACGGACGATATGGCAAATCTGCCAATGTAAACATTCCCATGATAGACTGCCCCCTGACCAACGGACATCGAGGATCAGGATCGATTTGAAAAGGGGGGATCTGATCTTCTGCGCATCCGAGCAGATAAAATATTATCAACCATAACGGCCTGATTTTGCAGTTGCATCTGGCAACGTGAAATGCCAGCCTGATCCTCCACAGGGGCATCGCATTGGGATGGTTCACGCGCCGCAAAGTGCTGACTGGCCGCGCTGACGCCCTTGCGAAGGGGGCACGCATGGCTATTCGACTAACTGTTTCGCTTAAACAGCATCGGCGTGAAGCTGGTTTGCGCATCTCCCTCGTCGCCTGATCAACAACGCCTCAGTTGGCGCACAATTCTTGTGCGTTCGGCTGGACAAACCTTCCTTGAGGAAATCGGGATGAAAAAGTGCATTGCGCTTGCTGTTGCGCTCTTTGTGGCTGGATCGCCTGCCATGGCTCAAGAGCAGGTCAAAATCGATTATGACGCGCTGGGTCGGCTGATCAAGGTTACTCACGAGAGTGGGCCTAATTCCGGTACTGTTTCGGCCTATGCCTATGACCCGGCAAGTAACAGGACTAACGTTACCGTAACGGGTGCGAAGAAGCGGGTCGTTGTAGTGCCACTCAACGTATTTACCGTTATTCCGCTTAATTAATAATATCCGCTATAAAAAGACCGTTATCTGATTCAGTCTAATTCCACTTTCTTCATCGAGAAGTCTTTCTTCGAGATATTTGACCTTTGAACCAGAAGCATTCTCTTGGAGGTAAGGCAAGCCTAATCAAGGCACGATTATTCTATATGTCACAACTAATTGCGGCATGGCTAACAAAAGTTATTATTGATATCCAGATAGAAAGACAATATTTGTACACCTCATTTACATCAGTCCGAGAAATAAAATTTAGTTAAGCCAATCTGGTAAAAAATCTAAAGAAAGAACTCTAGATGGAAAATGAAAAAACTTTGAGAAGTGGCAGGTCATGGCGAAAATTGCTTGGACTATATTTTCTTGCTACCTCTTGTATTTCTCCGGTTATTGCGAAGGCCCAGACCGGATCGGGATCTAGTCCTTTAAGTTCCACGCCTCCGTCTTTTCAAACGGTGGACAGTCAAGGCGTTGATTTAGCGTCAGGTAATTTGAATTTATCCGCGCCACTCATCAATATCGGTAATGGCGACAGTGAAATCGCTTGGTCCTACCAGGTGAGGGGGAATATCACTGCCGACAATAAGATTCCCACATTATCCAGTAATATAGCTTCAATCGACGTTTCTGGGTCAATATATTTGAAAATAAATAGAAGTGCAATATTATTCTCGTTCGAGAAATATCTCAATGGTAATAATTCCAACGATGGAACAATGTATAAGCCAAAATACGGAAAATTTGGTAAATTGTTAAAATACACTATCCCTACGATGACAAGGACGTTTAAAACTGGATCTGGAACTTCATCTTTTTCATCTACAGTTAAATATGTATATATAGACAAATCTGGGGCCGAATATACATTCTACTATTTTCCTGCCCTTCCTAATGGGAATTATGTAGACAATATTAAATTTCCTAACGGAAATGTTGAAAGATATTACTATGATTATTTAAATGGATCTAACGCGGACCACGATATCAACAACATAGTTATTTCCGTGGAAAATAGCTATGGTATGCAAATAAAAAATCTGAATCATCACGCATATAGTTCCCCGTCGGGGTCTGGTGATGCCACTGTGTCCACCGTAGCTTTAAACAAGGCGTACGTATATTGTAATCCTGAAGTATACGCCTGCAGCGCGGCGCAGGGGTGGCCGAAGATATCGATATATGACAAATATACTGTAAATTCATCTCCCTCTTCTGTTAATAACTATTCTTCAGAATATGTAGAATTGACTGACAGGCTATCTAATAAACTTAGTTTTAGCTATTCTGGATTGGGTGCCACTCAGCATGTGGTTAGCTATAATACTCTGGGGCCTGTTAGTTCAATAATTAAGAATATCAGCTACAATGTAAATGCGAATGGCTACTATTCTACAGTATCCAGTGTTAGCCACGCGGATCCTACGAGCGGGGGGAATATCTCGCATGGGTATAGCTATACGGTAGCATCCGGTTCCGTATCTGCCACCGCGACAGATCCCTTGAACCGTCCGATGACGATCGTGACCAATTCAGCAAGCGGCCTTCCTCTAACGACGACGGACAAGCTCGGAAAAGTTGTAACTTATACGTATGACGCATCCGGTAACGTGCAGTCGATGACGAGGCAGGACGGAAGTTCTGCAGTCTATACATATGACGATCGTGGAAACGTCACCTACATCCTCCAGAATCCCGCATCAAACTCTGGGCTGTCCAGCACACACCTGTCTTTCGGCTATGATACCGAATGCACAAATTATGTGAAATGTAATAAACCCAATTGGACTAGGGACTCCCTCGAGAACGAAACCGATTTCACTTATAATCAAGATGGATTCGTTGAATCGGTAACCGGTCCGGCGCCGATGCCGGGAGGCGTCAGGCCGCAGACGCGATATTATTATGTAAAGTTGCAGGCATATTATTTGAACAGTTCGGGATCGATTTCGGCCTCGGGTCAGCCAATAACGCTTCTTTCAAAGACTTCGCAGTGCCTCACGCAGGCCGGCGCATCGTTGTCAGGAGTGCCAGGTCAAGGGCCGTTTATTCTCACTGGTACTGCGGCATGTCAGGGAACGAGTGACGAACGGGTGGAAACCATTGATTATGGTCCCCAGCAAAACGGGGTGGCCAATAATCTTTGGCCGATACGAAAGAGCATTCAGTCGGGCGATGGGAGCATCGTGTCCTCTACAGGCTATACCTACGACAACGTGGGCAACGTTATTGCTCAGGATGGCCCCTTGCCTGGCACGGCGGATACGACCGTGTACATATATGATACGGCGCGGCAGCTTACCGGTGTGATTGGGCCCGATCCAGATGGTGTCGGGCCTCGCAAGAACTCTGCCTTACGCTATATCTATGGCAAGGATGGTCAGGTCGTACAAGCGAATGTAGGAACCGTCGATAGTCAGGCTAACACCAGCTGGAGTACGTTTTCCTCCTTGCAGCAGTTTAACATTGACTATGATAGTTTAGGCCGCCCCGTCGCTAGTAAATTGGTCAATAGTGGCATCGTTAGTATCACCCAATATAGCTATGATCTCATGGACAGGCTCGATTGCCTTGCTGTTCGGATGAACAGCGGTGTATGGAACTCGCTGCCCACATCGGCTTGCACGCTTCAGACGGCAGGGAGTGTCGGGCCGGATCGGATCACTAAATACGCTTACGATGCTGCCGACCGACGGACTAAGGTCACGAGCGGCTATGGCACTCCTGAGCAGGCGGATGAGATGACGACGGTCTATGCCGATAACGGCCAGATTGCGAGCATAACGGATGGCAAGGGTAATGTAACGAACTATGGCTATGATGGCTTATATCGATTGACAACGACGAGCTATCCCGGGGGTAGCTATGAGCAGTTTGATTATGACCTGAACAGCAATGTGATATCCCACCGCCTGCGTGACGGGCTGGTTATCGGCTATGGCTATGATGCGCTCAATCGACTGACCACGGTTGATCGCCCGACTGGAGAAGACGATAGCAGCCTGTCCTATGATCTGTTCGGCAACCCGACGGTCGTCACCAAGGGAACGACCCTTACAAACAGCTATGATGCACTGGGACGGCTGAAGAGCGAAGGGCAGGCCTTCGGGACCATGAGCTACAAATATGATGAGGCAGGCCGCCGCACACGCGTGACGTGGCAGGACGATTTCTATGTTAGCTATGACTATCTGACCACCGGCGAGGTCAGCGCGATACGTGATTCGGCCGGCAATGCTATTGTGAGTTTCGGCTATGACGATCTGGGCCAGCGGACCAGTCTGTCTCGCGCCAATGGAACAGTGACCAGCTACAGCTATGATCCGGCATCGCGCCTGACGCAGCTGGTGCAGGATCTGGCAGGTACGGGAGGGGACCTGACGGTTGGCTATGGCTATAATCCGGCTGGTCAGATCAGCAGCCGCAACGCCTCGAATAGCGCCTATGTCTGGAATGGTCATGCCAATGTGAACCGCAACCATATAGTCAATGGCCTTAACCAATATACGACGGCTGGCACTGCTAACTTCAGCTATGATCTGCGGGGGAACCTGACGGGCGACGGTGCGCACAGTTATAGCTACACCATCGACAATCTGCTGAAGGCGTCGAGCGGCGGCGTCTCGCTCTTTTATGATCCGGCTGGTCGTCTTCATGAGTATGACACGAACGTCTCGACCCGAATGGTTTATGACGGGGCGCATTTGTCCGCTGAAATCGCTAATCCCTCTGGTGCGATCCTGCGCCGTTATGTCTATGGTCCCCGCAATGACGAGCCACTGATCTGGTATGAAGGTTCGGGCACTGGCGATCGGCGCTGGCTGCACGCCGACGAACGCGGCTCGATAGTCGCGATCACCAATGACAGCGGTAATGCGATTGCTTTCAACAGTTATGATGAATACGGCATTCCGGGAAAGAGCAATTACGGACTGTTCCAATATACCGGACAGAAATGGCTCCCTAAGCTCGACCTTTATGACTATAAGGCCCGCATGTATTCGGCTACCCTCGGTCGCTTCATGCAAGCCGATCCCATCGGCTACGGCGATGGAATGAACTGGTACGCCTATACCGGCAATGATCCTATGAATAAGGTGGATCCAAGTGGCCTAGTTCGCGTATGCCCTACCGACAATTCCTGCTATGATGATGGAACAGATGGCACGATTGTCGTCACGGCTCCCGGTGGTGAAACCTATAATGACAGCGGGTGGTTCTCATCGGGCTTTGACTACGGAAGTATTGACTTCGGGCAATTGGTCTCGTCCTCTAATTTATTGGGGAGTTTCCTATCAAACGAGCAGGGAGCGCCGCAAAATAACTGTGGGAATGGCGGTTCCGGCAGTGTGAGAGACTTCCTGTGGGGCGCAGGTGATGTTGCCCTGCTCGGGTTCGGTGATGAATTGCGGGATGCCCTTGGTATCGACCCAGTCGATATGAATTCTACCGCTTATACTGCGGGTGAAATCACGGGTAGCGTTGCTCTGTTGGCTACGGGCGTAGGGGGCGGCATTCGAGCTGCCGGTGCCGCTGCACGCGGCCTTGAGTTCTCCCATTTCATACCGGCGCGCATGGGAGGGGCTCGATCGATTTGGAATGGAAATTTCGTCTCCACAGCGACGCACGCTCTGTCAGACCCTTTCCGGTATCGGTTCATGCCGAGGTCTTGGAAGGCAGCTAATCCGATGCCGAACCGGGCAAGCCAGCTTTGGACCAGGACACCCAACACCGCGAAGGGAACGGCCGCTGGTGCGGGCGCTGCTGGGACCGGATTGGCGAATGCGGGGTGTTAATATGAAGTTCCTGCAGTCGATCACCTCGCTCTTTCGTAAAGGGGCTCCCGGCTTCAGTGTCCTTGAAGCCGCACTTCTGGATGAGGTTGAACGTCATCTGGATGTGGATCGAGCCGACAGACTGAGGCGTCGCGTCGAGAGCATTAATCTCGTGCAACGGCTCGATGGAGGTCGGGAGGTAAACGCCTACGCGCTCAAGAACGGGAAGCCTGCATTTAACGAGGCAACCCGATTGATCGCTGAGGATGATGAACGAAAGTTGGCTACGTTCTCATTCATTGGAGCCAATCAGATCAGCTACGAAGGGACTGCATGGTTGGTGAACGGGCAGTTGTTCTCCCTGGAATTTAACAACCCGACAGAGCATGCTCTTGATGATCGCCCAAAGGATGTGAAGCTATCTATTTGCATATAGCAGCTTTGCCCCGCCGGACCCGTTCACTGGGGCCGGATTGACGGGTGAAAGGTCGGGTGCGATCGAGCCGGTGGAGCAGTAATATGTTCACACACATCGAACGCACCGGAGTGCATGACATTATTGAGTGATAGCAAGGCTTATCGGCGGTGGGGTGCGTGTTCTCCTGTGGTACAGCTTTTTTCGGTGCAGGAAACGCAGCCATATCAACGGGTTGAGCGTGGTACGCTGTAACACGCCGATCGCCCGTTGATCCCTGTATGAGCTGCTAAAAACACCCGCCGAGGGGCTGGCGAAGCCGGCCCCTTGATGGCGTCCGTCGATGTTGCGCCAGCTCTGGCCTAGCGGATTATGCACGAGACGCTAAAACAGTCGCCCGAGGCGCTGGACTATCTGGCGTCGCGGGGCCTGTCGCACCCCGAACTCATCGAGCGGTTCCGGCTCGGCTATGGCCGACCGCACGCTGGGCCTTCGCCTCCCGGAAAAGAGTAGTACGCATCCGGCGAAGGCCCTCTGTTGCTGATCGGCACGTCCTGAGAGGTTAGCCATGTGGCAAGCACTGAGGTTTGCCACATGGCTACGGGATGTGCAGTGGGTCAGGTGACGGTGTTTTCCGGCGCGCAGAGGCGGCGGTGGAGTTTGGATGAGAAGCTGGAGCTGGTGGAGGCCTCGATGGCGCCGGGCGCGTCGATCGGGGAGGTCGCCCGCGCTGCGGATGTCGATGTTTCGCTGATCTACAAGTGGCGGCGGATGCTGGTGGGCGCAGCACCCGAGAGGCCGGGAGCGCCACCCCAGTTTGCCGAGGTTGCCATCAGGCCGGAGCAGGCTGCTGCGCCTGTTGCAGACAAAGTGATCGTGATCGAGTTGCCCGGCGCCAAGCTGCGGATACCGCCCGGCGCGTCGCCCGAGCTTTTGAAGGTCGTGTTGCGGGAGTTGCTCGCATGATCCCTATCCCGGGACATGCGCGCGTGTGGATTGCCACGGGTCACACGGATATGAGGAAGGGGATGGCCTCCCTGGCCTTGCTGGTTCAGGCGGGCTTGGGCCGCAAGCCGCATGGCGGGGATCTTTACGTGTTTCGCGGAAGGCGCGGCGATTTGCTGAAGATCATATGGCACGACGGCGTCGGGGCATCGCTTTATACGAAGCGTCTCGAGCGCGGGAAGTTCATCTGGCCGGCGGCCGTCGATGGGGTGATTTCCATCTCGGCAGGGCAGCTTGGGTTTCTGCTGGAGGCTATCGACTGGCGTAATCCGCAGTATACCTTCCGCCCGGAACTTGCCGGATAGAAGCGGCAGATATCCGCCATTTTGCGGGCGTTTTCGCTCGACGGTTTCGCTGATTTCTGCTCTAATTTCCCTCGATGAGCGAGAGCATCGAGGACCTTCCTGACGACGTCGAAGCGCTCCGAGCAGCCTTGCTGGCCGAGCGCCGAAAGGTCGCCGTAGCGCAGGCGGGTGCCGCCATCGCGCAGGCCCAACTTGCCGATGCCCAGGCAATCATCGAAGACCTCAAGCTGCGCATTGCCAAAGCCCGTCAGGCGCAGTGGGGGCAGTCCTCCGAACGCCAGAAGCACCTGATCGACCAGATGGAACTGCAACTCGAGGATCTAGTCGCCTCCGCGACTGAGGATGAGGTCGCCGCCGAGACTGCAGTCAGCAAGGCCGCCGTTCTTGGCGTGCCTGTCGAGCGCTTCACGCGCAAGAAGCCCGCTCGCGCACCGCTGCCCGATCATCTGCCTCGCCGCCGGGTCGTTGTCCCGGCACCCCAGGCCTGCACCTGCTGTCAAGGCACCAGGCTCAGGAAGATCGGCGAGAGCGTCACCGAGACACGCGAGGTCGTCCCCCGCCAGTGGATCGTCGTGCAGACCGTGCGCGAGAAGTTCGTGTGCGAGGACTGCGATACGATCTCCCAGCCCCCGGCGCCATTCCACCCGATCAGCCGGGCATCGGAGGGACCGAATCTGCTGGCCATGGTGCTGTTCAACAAGTTCGGCCTTCATCAACCGCTAAACCGGCAAAGCGAGACTTATGCCGCCGAAGGCATCAATCTGAATGTCTCCACGCTGGCGGATTATGTCGGGCGTGCCGTCAGCCTGCTGCGTCCCGTCATCGCTCTCGTCGAGGACCAGGCGCTGGGCGGCGAGCGGGTCCATCACGACGACACCCACGTGCCGGTGCTGGCTGCGGGCAAGACCATAACCGGCCGGTTCTGGGGCGCTGTCAGGGATGATCGCCCCTTTGGCGGGACCGAACCGCCGGCAGTGGCCTACTGGTATTCCCGCAATCGCAGCGGCGTGCATCCACAGCGGCAGCTCGAGAACTTCACCGGCATTCTGCAAGCCGATGCCTATGGGGGATACGATGCTCTGTACGCCCCGGGGCGCAAGGCAGGACCAATCTACGAAGCTGCCTGCTGGGCGCACGCAAGGCGACCTTTCTACAAGGCGGCGCGGACCGATGGTTCAGCGCTGGCTCGCGGCATCGTCACGCGCATGGACGCCATCTTCGCGCTGGAGCGTGAGTTCTGGGGTAAAGTACCCGCAGAGCGTTTGGCCTGCCGCCAGGAACACGTGGCTCCCTTGGTAGCCGATCTGGGACAGCATCTACGCGCCCAGTATGCCCGGCTGTCACCCAAGGGCGACCTCGCCAAGGCCATCAACTACATGCTCTCGCGGTGGCAAAGCTTTGCCCGCTTTGTCGATGATGGCCGCATCTGCATGACCAACAATGCCGCAGAGCGGCGCGTGCGCACCATCGCAGTCGGACGGCGGAATTGGACCTTCTGTGGATCGGATCGCGGGGGTGAGCGCGCCGCCGCCGTCTACACGCTGATCCAGACATGCAGGCTCAATGAAGTCGATCCGCATGCGTGGCTCGCATACGTCATCGCGGCGATCTCCGATCATCACCAGACCCGCTTGCACGAGCTTCTTCCGTGGAACTGGAAAGCCCGTCAGGCCAATCTTCAGCCCGACGCCCAGGCAGCCTAGTCAGCTATCAGCAAGTCTCAGGCCAACCTGAAGGGTCTTCGCCGAACGCATACCAAAGACGCGCGCCCATCATCGTCAGGGCCGCACCCGCGCTTGCGCTCAGAAACAGCAGCGCGGCCAGCGCAAATTCAGTCATGGTCATGTCCGCTGCCGGGTTCTCCATGACCAGCCTGCGCAGCAGCCCGCCTTCAGGCCAGATGGAGATCGACAGGATCAGGCCCGCCAGCCTCAACCCGATCCTGGCCACCAGATGTTCATGCCAGTCCGACATTTTCCGTATTCTCCTTCCCGGAGAATGTTCAATTGCGCATTCCTGCATAGCTTATCGAGAGCGAGAACCGATCGTCCGCGTTGAAATTTCATAGGATTCGGGGGAGTTTTCCGGCATTCCTATGCGAATCCTATGCCGATCGCATAAAGTGCCACTGGAAATATAATGCGGCTTCGTGCGATGGGCGGCCCGGCAACAGCGAGTGACGGTACGGATGACGGATCGAGCGGGCGAGGGGGTGGGCCATAGCCATCCGCAGGGGAAGTTGTCGCTTCTGGCATTGGGTGCGCTGGGCGTGGTGTTCGGGGATATCGGCACCTCGCCGCTCTATGCCCTGAAGGAGAGCTTCGTCGGCCATCATCCGCTGGCGGTCGATCCTGCCCATATCCATGGCGTCTTGTCGCTGGTCTTCTGGACCATGACGCTCATCGTCACGGTCAAATATGTGTTCATCATCATGCGCGCCGACAATCATGGCGAAGGCGGCAGCATGGCGTTGCTCGCCCTGATCTCCCGCAAGCTTGGGGAGAGCCGATGGACGCCGACCATCGCCATATTGGGCGTTCTGGCGGCAGCGCTATTCTATGGCGACGCCATCATAACCCCCGCCGTATCCGTGCTCTCGGCCGTGGAAGGGCTGGAGACGGTGAATGACGGATTCGCGCCTTTCGTCCTTCCCATCGCCATCGTCATCCTGATCGGGCTGTTCCTGATCCAGAAACATGGCACCGCCCGGGTGGGCGCGCTGTTCGGGCCCATCATGGCGGTTTATTTCCTGGTGCTGGCGGCGCTCGGCATCCTCAACATCGTGCGCCATCCGGGGATTGTCGCCATCGTCAACCCCATGTGGGCCATCCATTTCTTCGCGCTCGATGCGAAGCTCGCCTTCCTGGCGCTGGGTTCGGTCGTACTGGCGGTGACGGGGGCGGAGGCGCTCTATGCCGATATGGGCCATTTCGGGCGCAAGGCGATCAGCATAGCCTGGCTTTACGCCGCCTTTCCCTGCCTGCTGCTCAATTATATGGGCCAGGGCGCTCTGCTGCTGGACCTGCCTGAGGCGGCGGAGAACCCCTTCTTCCTGCTCGCGCCGGAATGGGCGCGGCTGCCGCTGGTCATATTGGCCACGCTCGCCACGGTGATCGCCAGCCAGGCGGTGATTTCCGGCGCTTTTTCCGTGACGCAGCAGGCGGTGCAGCTCGGCTTCCTGCCGCGCCTCAAGATCGCGCATACCAGCGCTTCGGCGGCGGGGCAGATCTATGTGCCGCTGGTCAACTGGGCGCTGCTGTTCCTGGTCGTGCTGCTGGTGCTGGGCTTCCAGTCGTCGAGCAACCTGGCCGCCGCCTATGGGATTGCCGTCACCGGGACCATGGTCATCACCACCTGCATGATGGCGGTGCTGACCTTCAGCGTATGGCGCTGGAACAGGCTGCTCGCCGCTGGCGTGACGGGGCTGTTCCTCACTGTGGACGGCGCCTATTTCCTGTCCAACGCGACGAAGATTCCCGATGGCGGCTGGTTCCCGTTGCTGGTGGCGGCGGTGGTGTTCATCATCCTGACGACCTGGTCGACCGGGCGGAAGATCATGAACTTCTATCTGCTGGAAGGAGCGATGGAGGTCGAACTGTTCATCCAGTCCGTCTCCGGTTCCCTGAAGCGGGTGCCGGGCACGGCGATCTTCCTCAATTCCCGTGTGGAGGGCGTGCCGCCCGCGCTGCTGCACAATGTGAAGCATAACAAGATATTGCACGAGCGGGTGATCATCCTGACCGTGCGGACCGAGGGTGTGCCCCACCTGCCGCTCACCGGCCGTTCCGAAGTGACGGAACTGGGGGCAGGCTTCTACCGCGTGGTGCTGCGCCACGGCTTCATGGAGGAAGTCGACATTCCCGCCGCGATGAAAGCGGTCCAGGGCTGCGGCGGCCCCATCAATGTCAGCCAGACCAGCTACTTCCTCAGCCGCCAGACTTTGATCCCGTCGGAAAAGCCCGGCATGGCGATCTGGCGGGAAAAGCTGTTCGCCTGGATGATGCGCAATGCCGTGACGCCCATGGATTTCTTCAAGCTGCCGACGAACCGGGTGGTGGAACTGGGGTCGCAGGTCGAAATCTGATTCCCCTTCATTTTTCAACTTCACCCCGTCATTCCCGAAGGCGGGAACCCATCCCCCGGACGTGCCGCCAGGGGCTTCTTATGGAGGGTGGATTTCCGCTCCGTGGCGATGACGGTTAGAGGGAGGACGGGCTCAACCCCCATCCGCTTCCTTCAACCGGTAGCCGATCCCCAGTTCGTTCGCGATGATGCGCGGCCGCTGCGGGTCGTCCTCCAGCTTCTGCCGCAGGGTCCGCACCAGCACGCGCAGATATTCGACATGATGCGCATGCTCGTTGGGCCAGACCTGCGCCATGATCTGCTGATGGGTGATCACCCGCCCCGGATATTTCGCCAGTTGCGCCAGCACGCCATATTCCTTCGGCGTCAGATGCACTTCCTGTCCGCCCCTTGTCACGATCCGCGCCATCAGGTCGATCGCCACATCCCCTGCGCGGACCATCGAAACGCCGCCATCCTTGGTCATGCGGTTGCGCAGCGCCACGCGCACGCGGGCAAGCATCTCGTCGGTATCGAAGGGCTTGGTCAGATAATCGTCCGCGCCCAGGTCCAGTGCGGCGACCTTCTGCTCGGTCGCGTCGCGGGCCGATATGACGATCAGGCTGGCGTCCGAATCCCGTTTGATGAGCGGCACCAGCTCCAGCCCGTCGCGGTCGGGCAGGCCCAGGTCGAGCAGGCAGATGTCGGGTCGCTCCTCCCGCAACTTGTCCAGCGCCTCGCGCGCATTGGCGGCCTCCACCGTCGCATGGTCGGCGCGGGTCAGCGCCGCGTGGATCAGGCGACGGATTTGCGGTTCGTCATCGATGATCAGCACCTTGTGGCGACCGGATGAACGGGTGGTCATGACATGTCCTCGTCAGCAAGCGGAGACAGGATCGAGGCCTGCGGAAAGCGCAGGGTGAAGCAGGCGCCGGGCGGATCGGCCCGGTTGGCGGCCGATACGCCCAGCCCCATCGCCTCGGCAAAGCCCTTGACGATGGCAAGGCCAAGGCCGGTGCCATGCTTCGCCCGGTCCGACCCCTCCATGCGGGTGAAGGTGTCGAAGACGCGCGCCTCGCTCCCCGGCGGAATGCCCGGTCCCTGATCGATCACCGACAGGGTGATCGCGTCGGGCAGCCGCTGGCCCTGGATGGTCACGGGCGTATCCGGATCGGCATAGCGCCCCGCATTGTCGAGCAGGTTGATGAGGATATGGTGCAGCAGCGTCGGATCGACCCGCACCAGCGGAATATCGGGCAATATGTCGACCTTCACCTCATGCCGGCCAAGCGACTGGCGCGTATCGTGGACGGCGCCCGCCACCGCGTCAAACAGGTCCACGGGCTCCAGCTTCAGCGGCAGGGCGCCCGCCTCCACCCGCGCCATGTCCAGCAGATTGGCGACGAAGCGGGTCAGCCGCAACGCCTCCGCCTCCACCGTGTCGGCAAGGTCGCAGGGGTGCTGGCGCTTCAGTTCATGCGCGGCGGAGATGATGGTGGTGAGCGGCGTGCGCAGGTCGTGCCCGACCGAGGAGAGCAGGGCGGAACGCAGCCGGTCGCGCTCGCGGATCTGGCGGGCGTCGAGCATCTCCTCCTCCAGCGCCATGCGGTCGAAGGCGATGGACGCCTGGTCGAGCAGGCTCATGAGCAGCGGCAACTGGTCGGACCGCAACGGCTCCCCCGCATCCTCCCGCGCCAGTCCCAGCACGCCCAGCACGCCGCGCGTCGTGCGCAGCGGGTGGAACAGCCAGTCCGACGCCGTCAATGTGGAGGAACCGCGCCCTGCGGGCTGCTCATTGTCCATCGCCCATTGGGCGGCGGCCTTCTCTATCTGCTCCAGCCGGTCCTCCGGCGGCACGGCGGCGCGCAGTTGCGGACCGTCGGGCGATGGGAGGAGGAGGACGGTGCGCACGTCGAACATTCGCCCCACTTCGGCGCAGATGGCATGCATCAGCTCGTCCTGGCTCGCCGCCGCGGTCAGTTGCCGGGAAAATCCCGCCAGCGCCGCATTCTGCCGGGCGCTGCCATGGGCCAGGTCCGCCTGGGCGCGGACGCGGGCGGCGAACTGGCTGGTGACGATGGCGACGCCCAGCAGGACGAGGATGGAGATGACATTTTCCGGATTGCTGACGGTCAGCGTGCCGGTGGGCGGCAGGAAGAAGAAATTATAGGCGAGGCTGGAAAGCAGACCCGCGAACAGCCCGGCGCGCAGGCCGAAGCTGGCGGCGGCGAACATCACCGGCACCAGATAGAGCAGGGCGATATTGCCGAGCGCGATGGTCTGGACCAGCAGCCGCCCTATGGCGGTCATCAGCGCGATCATCGCCGTGGACCAGAGATAGTCGGCGGGCTTGCCCCATGGCCCCATGCGGGCCGTCCGGCGGGGCGGTGCGAACCGGTCGCCCGGCAGGACGTGGATGGCGACGTCTTCCATGGCGCGGACCAGACGGTCGACCACCGACCCGTGCCGCAGTTCGAACCACCAGCTTCGGCTCGCCTTGCCGATCACGATCTGGGTGGCGCGGGCGTCCGCCGCATATTGGCGCAGCCCCGCCACGACGCTGGGGGCGGGGATGGTCGCGGTCGTCCCGCCCAGGCGCGATGCGAGCGCCATGGTGTCGGCCAGATGGCCGCGCTCCTCCGCCGTGAAGGCCAGGCTGCGCTGCGTTTCGATATGCACGGCGGTCCAGGGCGCCTTCAGCGCGTCGGCCAGCCGCTTGGCGGCGCGGACCAGCCCCTGCGCGCTCGGCAGTTCGCCGATGGCGACGACGACCCGCTCGCCCGCCGCGAAGCTGCCCGCCAGCGCATGGGCGCGCACATAGTCCAGCATCTGCGCGTCCACCGCCTGCGCGGCGCGGCGCAACGCCATCTCGCGCAGCGCGGTCAGATTGGACTTGGAGAAGAAATGGTTGAGCGCCCGGCTGGCCTCCGCCGGGATATAGACCTTGCCCTCCTTCAACCGATCGATCAGCTCGTCGGGCGGAATGTCGACCACCTCGATCTCCGCCGTTTCGAGGATGGAATCCGGCACCGTCTCGCGCACCCGGACACGGGTGAAGGAGGCGACGACGTCGTTCAGGCTTTCGACATGCTGGATATTCACGGTCGAATAGACGTCGATCCCGGCGTCGAGCAGCTCCTCCACATCCTGATAGCGTTTCGGATGGCGGCTGCCCGGCGCATTGCTGTGGGCGAGTTCGTCCACCAGCACCAGCCCGGGGCGGCGGGCGAGGATCGCGTCCAGATCCATCTCGCCCAGGCCATGGCCCTGATGATCGACTGCGCGCCGGGGAATGACCTCGTGGCCGTGGAGCAGCGCCTCCGTCTCCCGCCGGCCATGGGTCTCGACCACGCCCACCGCCACGTCGACGCCGGCCTGCAGGCGCTGCATGCCGTCGATCAGCATCTCATAGGTCTTGCCGACGCCCGGCGCCGCGCCGAGGAATATCTTCAGACGCCCGCGGCCTTCCCGCGCCGCCTGACGCAGATAGGCTTCTGGATCGCGGCGTTCCGGTTCGCTCATCCCGCCTGATTAGCGCCGATGCCATCCAGCCGTCGATTGATTTCGAGGACATTGACCCGCGCTTCTCCCAAAAAGCCCAGAAGCGGTCGCTCGATGCTCCGGTCGACCAGCGCGCGAACCTGGCCCGGCTCCAGACCGCGCGCCTTCGCCACCCGCCCGACCTGAAAAAAGGCCGCATCGGGGCTGATATGGGGGTCCAGCCCCGATGCGGAGGTTGTCACCAGATCGGACGGAACGGGACGACCGGGTGAGTGCAGGGCCTGAATGTCGCGCGCGACGCGGTCGGCCAGCGCCTTGCTGGCGGGCCCCAGGTTGGAACCGGAGGAGGCGAGCCCGTCATAGCCCTTGCCCGCCGCCGACGGACGGGAATGGAAATAGCGGTCGCTGGCGAAATTCTGGCCGATCAGCGTGGAGCCCACCGGCCTGCCGCTCTGCCCGATCAGGCTGCCATTGGCCTGGAACGGGAAAAGCGCCTGTCCGATGCCGGTCAGCGCCAGCGGATAGGCGATGCCCAGCAGCAGCGCGAAGAGCAGCGTCATCGCGAGCGCGGGTCGGAGGGAGGTTTTAAGGTCGGTGAACATTCTGCTATCCTTTCCGCCGTCCGTCACGCCAGACCCAGTCCATTCACGGCAAGGTCGATCAGCTTGATGCCCGCGAACGGCGCGACCAGCCCGCCCAGCCCATAGATGGCGAGGTTCCGCGCCAGCAGAGGCCCGGCGCCGATGGGCCGGTAGGTCACGCCCCTCAGGGCAAGCGGCACCAGGCAGGGAATGATCAGCGCGTTGAAGATGATCGCGGACAGGATCGCGCTTTCCGGGCTGGCAAGGCCCATGATGTTCAGCACCCCCAGCCCCGGATAGAGCGCCACGAACATGGCGGGGATGATCGCGAAATATTTGGCGACGTCGTTGGCGACGGAAAAGGTGGTCAGCGCGCCCCGCGTCATCAGCAATTGCTTGCCCAGGCCCACCACCTCGATCAGCTTGGTCGGATCGCTGTCGAGGTCGACCATATTGCCCGCCTCCCGCGCGGCCTGTGTGCCGGTGTTCATGGCGACGCCGACATCCGCCTGCGCCAGCGCCGGGGCGTCATTGGTGCCGTCGCCGCACATCGCGACCAGCCGGCCGCCCTCCTGTTCCTTGCGGATCAGGGCCAGCTTGTCCTCCGGCGTGGCCTGGGCGAGGAAGTCGTCTACCCCCGCCTCCGCCGCGATGGAGGCGGCGGTAAGGGGATTGTCGCCGGTGATCATCACCGTGCGGATGCCCATCTGCCGCAGTTCCCCGAAGCGTTCGCGAATGCCCGCCTTGACGATGTCCTTGAGGAAGATCGCGCCAAGCAGCCTCCCATCCTTCGCCACTGCCAGAGGCGTGCCGCCCGCGCGGCCGATCTCGTCGGTGATGCGGCGCAGTTCCTGGGTTGCGGCTTCCCTGTCGAGGGCGGGATTGGCCCGCAGGATGCTGTCCACAGCCCCCTTGTGGATGGTCGAACCGCCCAGCGTCACGCCGGAAATGCGGGTCTGTGCCGTGAAGGGAACGACCACCGCGCCTTCGGGCAGCGCATCCGCGCTCTGCCCGAACTTCTCCCGCGCCAGCAGGACGATGGAGCGGCCCTCCGGCGTTTCGTCGGCCAGGCTGGCGAGCAGCGCCGCTTCCGCCAACTCGGCCGGGGACGTTCCGCCGACGGGGCGGAACTCGGTCGCCTGACGGTCGCCGACGGTGATGGTGCCGGTCTTGTCGAGCAGCAGCGTGTCTATGTCCCCCGCCGCTTCCACCGCTCTGCCCGATTTGGCCAGCACGTTGAAGCGCACCAGCCGGTTCATGCCCGCTATGCCGATGGCGGAGAGGAGGGCGGCGATGGTCGTGGGAATCAGCGTGATCAGCAAGGCGGYGAGGATCGCCACCGGCACGGCGCCCCCGGCATAGCTGGCAAAGCCCGGAATCGTGCCCACGGCGATCAGGAAGATGATGGTCAGGCCGACCAGCAGCAGCGTCAGCGCAATCTCATTGGGCGTCTTCTGCCGTTCGGCGCCCTCCACCAGCGCGATCATGCGGTCCAGAAAGCCCTGTCCCGGATTGACCGTCACCCGCACCCGAATCCGGTCGGAAATGACGCGCGTGCCCGCCGTCACCGCGCTGCGGTCGCCGCCCGCCTCCCGGATCACCGGCGCGGATTCGCCGGTAATGGCGGCCTCGTTGACCGAAGCGACGCCGGCGACCACCTCTCCGTCGGATGGGATGAGGTCGCCGGTTTCGACCAGCACGATATCGCCCATCCTGAGCGCGCTCGCCGGGACGGTCTCGACCGCGTCGCCCTTCAGCCGCCTGGCCGTCAGTTCCGCCTTGGTCGCGCGCAGCGAGGCGGCCTGCGCCTTGCCCCGCCCTTCGGCCAGCGCCTCGGCAAAGGTGCCGAACAGAACCGTCAGCCACAGCCAGGCCACCAGTTGCAGCTTGAAGCCAGGGGCAAGATGGTCCTGCCCCACGGCCAGCAACAGCGTCAGCAGCACCGCCACGGCGGCGGTCGTGAACATCACCGGGTTGCGGATCAGGTTCCTGGGGTTCAGCTTGCGGAAAGCGTCGCCCATCGCGGGCAGGATGAGGTCGGCGGTGAAGAGCGATCGGGTTTCGGACCGGGGCATGGGCTTGTGATCCTTAGAAGAGCTGGCCACGGACCATCGCGAGATGATCGGCCATGGGGCCAAGGGCAAGGCCGGGCAGGAAGGTGAGGCCGCCGACGATCAGCACGACGCCGACCAGCAGCCCGGTCCACAGCGGCCCCGTGGTGGGGAAGCTGCCCGCGGTTTCCGGCGTGTATTTCTTCGCCGCCAGTCCGCCGGCTATGGCCAGCATGGGTATGATGATGAAGAAGCGGCCGATCCACATCGCCACGCCCAGCAGGCCGTTGTAGAAGGGGGTGTTGGCGGTCAGTCCGGCAAAGGCCGATCCGTTGTTGGCGACCGCGCTGGTGAAGGCGTAGAGGATCTCGCTGAACCCGTGCGGTCCCTTGTTGAGCGGCCCGGCAAGGCCCGCCGGCAACACGCTCGCAATCGCGGTGAAGCCCAGTATCGCCATCGGCAGCACGGCGATGGCGAGGACGGCGAGCTTCACCTCCCGGCTCTCGATCTTCTTGCCGACATATTCCGGCGTGCGGCCGACCATCAGCCCCGCCACGAACACGGCGAGGATGGCGAACAGCAGGAAGCCGTATATGCCCGCGCCGACGCCGCCGACCACCACTTCCCCCAATTGCATGTTGAACAGGGGGACGAGGCCGCCGATGGCGGTGAAGCTGTCATGCATGGCGTTGACCGCGCCGCAGCTCGCCGCCGTGGTGATGACGGAGAAGAGGGCGGAGGCGGCGATGCCGAAACGCACCTCCTTCCCCTCCATGTTGCCGCCGGGAACGCCCAGATGATGGAGGACCGGATTGCCGGCCGCCTCCTGCCAACAGGTGATCGCGACGCCGGCAAGGAAAAGGACCATCATCGCGGCGAGAATGGCCCATCCCTGCCGCACATTGCCCACCGCCTTGCCGAAGCTGTGGGTGAGGCCGACGCCGATGGCGAAGATCGACAGCATCTGCACGAAATTGGTGAGCGCCGTCGGATTTTCGAACGGATGGGCGCTGTTCGCGTTGAAGAAGCCGCCGCCGTTGGTGCCCAGCATCTTGATCGCCTCCTGACCCGCGACCGGTCCCAGGGCGAGCGTCTGCTTCGCGCCTTCCAGCGTCGTGACCTCGACCGGTCCCGCCAGCGTCTGCGGCACGCCGCTCGCCATGTAGAAGATCGCGAGGAGGACGCAGAGCGGCAGCAGCAGATAGAGCGTCACCCGCACCATATCGGCCCAGAAATTGCCGATGGTCGCGCTGCTGCGCCGGGCAAATCCCCGGAACAGCGCAAAAGCGAGCGCAATGCCCGTCGCGGCGGACAGGAAATTATGGATGGTGAGCGCCAGCATCTGGCTGAGGTTCGACATGGTCGATTCCCCGGCATAGCTCTGCCAGTTGGTGTTCGAGGTGAAGCTGATCGCGCTGTTGAAGGCGAGATGCCCGCTTACCGCGCCCAGATGCTGCGGGTTGAGCGGCAGCACCGCCTGCATCCGCAGCAGCGCATAGGTGAGGAGCAGCAGCGCCGTGTTGAAGACCAGCATATGCACCGCATAGCGGCGCCAGCCCTGTTCCTCCCGCGGATCGATGCCGGAAAGGCGGTAGAAGCCGCGCTCCACGGGGCCGAGCAGGCCGTGAAGCGGCGTGCGGCGTCCCTCGTAAAGCGCGAACAGCCAGAGGCCGACCGGCTTCACGAGGATCAGCAACAGGCCGACAAAGGTCGCGATCAGCAGCCATCCCTGAAAGGTCATGGAACGCGCCTTCCTAAAAGCGTTCGGGCCGCGCCAGCACGGCGACCAGATAGAGGAGGAGGCCGATGGCGGTGAACGCGGCGAGCCAGAGGTCGATGGTCATGGCGCCCGCCCTCACGCCCGCCCGCACAGCGCGGCATAGCCGAGGCTGGCGGCGAGAAGAATCAGGATCAGGCCGATCCAGAGCATGTCTTGCATAAGGCAACTCCCGCAGCCGAAGCTGTCGCGCGGGGTGCGGGACGGGCCATCGTCTGCCGCCGCTCAATTAGGACAGGGCGGCGTTTGAAATCGAGAGAGGGGAAAAGGGCAGGGCATAGAAATTGCGTATGAAAATGGCGCGCAGCGCGGGTTCCGGCCATCATGGCGGCAGGACACGCCCGGCCGGGTCACGGATGGGCGAGGACGGCGCCGTCTTTGCAGATGAAGGGGAACGGGATCATATCCGGTTCGATTGGCGACGATGGCTGACAGTCGCGCCTGTCGCGCATAGACTGGGGCCGGTCACGGGCTGAACGGAATTTCGATGGTTTACACCGACATCGCCAACCGCACCTATAATCATAATTGGCGGCTGGACCCCATTGTCCGCAGCCTGCTGGACACGGATTTCTACAAGCTGCTGATGCTCCAGATGATCCGCCACCTCTACCCGGATGTGCAGGCGACCTTCAAGCTGATCAACCGCACGCAATCCGTGCGTCTGGCCGAGGTCATCGACGAGGGCGAATTGCGCGCGCAGCTCGACCATGCCCGGTCCGTGCGCTTCGGGAAGAAGGAACTGATCTGGCTGGCGGGCAACAGCTTTTATGGCGAGCGGCAGATGTTCAGCCCGGATTTCATCGCGTGGCTGGCCGATTTCCGCCTGCCCGACTATGACCTGCGCAAGGTCGACGGCCAATATGAACTGTGCTTCCACGGCCCCTGGACCCACAGCAGCATGTGGGAAATCCCGGCGCTGGCGATCATCAACGAATTGCGATCCCGCGCGGCGATGAAGGGACGGGGGCGGTTCGAACTGGACGTGCTCTACGCCCGCGCCAAGGCAAAGCTGTGGGAGAAGGTGGAGCGGCTGGCGAAACTGCCCGATCTCGTCATATCCGACTTCGGCACGCGGCGGCGGCACGGCTTCCTCTGGCAGCGCTGGTGCGTGGAGGCGCTGAAGGAACGGCTGGGCCGCCGGTTCATCGGATCGTCCAACGTGCTGCTGGCGATGGACGCCGATCTGGAGGCCATCGGCACCAACGCCCATGAGCTGCCGATGGTGCTGGCCGCCCTGGCCGAGGGGGATGAGGCGCTGGCCGCCGCCCCCTATCGCGTGCTGGAGGATTGGCGCAATCATTATGCCGGCAACCTGCTGGTCGTGCTGCCCGATGCCTTCGGCACGGCGGCGTTCCTGCGCCATGCGCCGGACTGGGTGGCGGACTGGACGGGTTTCCGCCCCGACAGCGCGCCGCCGATCGAGGGGGGCGAGCGGATCATCCGCTGGTGGCGGGAAAAGGGACGCGATCCGCGGTCGAAGCTGCTGATCTTCTCCGACGGCATGGATGTCGACAGCATCGAGGCGACCTACCGGCATTTTGCCGGGCGGGTGCGGATGAGCTTTGGCTGGGGCACCAACCTCACCAATGATTTCAGGGGTTGCGCGCCCTTTGCCACGACCGGGCTCGATCCGATCTCGCTGGTGTGCAAGGTGGTGGAGGCCAATGGCCGCCCGGCGGTCAAGCTGTCCGACAACCCCGCCAAGGCGACAGGCGAGCCGGAGGAGATCGCCCGATATTTGCAGGTTTTCGGGGGAGAGGGACGTCTGGAGAAGGAAGTGGAGGTCTAAGGGCGGCAGAGGCCAGACTGCCGCGATTGATCCTTTCCCCCTGCCCGGACGTTCCACGAAGACAGGAGCCATGACGACCCGATGACCGATACGCGCGCTCGCATCAACGCCATCGGGTGCGCCGTCCCCGCGCTGGACATGCATGCACCCTTCATTCGCTGGGCGACTGGCCAACTGGACGATCCGCGCGAGCGCCGGCTGTTCCAGCGCATGGCGGAGCGGTCCGGCATCGGGCATCGCTGGTGCGTGCTGCCGCCGACCGCCGAGGGCGGATCGCCGGTCGATCCCGGCGGCTTCTACGCGGGCGAAATGCCGCCGACCTCGCTGCGCATGCGCTGCTATGCCGATCATGCGCCCCGCCTGGCGATGGAGGCGATCGCGCGGTTGAGGGCGCAGGTGCCGCTCGACCGGATCAGCCATCTGGTGGTGGCGAGCTGCACCGGCTTCGTCGCCCCCGGCATCGACCAGATCATTGCCGAACGGCTGGGGCTGGAGGGGGTCGAGCGCACATTGGTCGGCTTCATGGGCTGCTATGCGGCGGTCGCGGCATTGCGGACGGCGCGGCACATCGTCCGGTCGGAACCCGATGCGCGGGTGCTGGTGGTGACGGTCGAACTGTCTTCCCTGCATTTCCAGCCGGAACGGCAGATCGAGCGGCTGCTGATGATGCTCCAGTTCGCGGACGGCGCGGCCGCCGCTCTGGTGACGGGGGAGGGCGCCGGCGTCGCGATCGACCGGCCCTTCTCGCTCAACCTCGCGGATTCGGCGGAACTGATCCGCTGGGACATAGGGGATAGCGGCTTCGTCATGCACCTGTCCGGAGAGGTGCCGGGGCGCATCCAGACGGCGCTGGGCGATCCCTCGGTGCGCCGCCGCCTGTGGGGAAGCGACGATATGGCCAGGATAGACCGATGGGCGGTGCACGCAGGCGGCCGGTCGATCCTGGACGCGGTGGAGCAGGGACTGGACCTTGGCCGCGATGCCCTGGCGCCGTCGCGGAGCGTGCTGGCGCGGTTCGGCAACATGTCCTCCTCCACCCTGATGTTCATCCTGCACGACATGCTGGCGGACGCGGGGCGGGGGGTGGCGCTGGCCTTCGGACCCGGACTGGCGGCCGAAGGATTCCGTTTCGAAGGGCTGGCATGACGGCGCGCCTGCCCGCTCTGGTCGTCGGTGGCGGACCGGCGGGCGCGGCGGCGGCGATCGCCCTGGCGCAGGCGGGGGCGCAGGTGCATCTCCTCGACCGCCGGAGCGGCCCGCATGATGGCGTGTGCGGCGGCTTCCTCGGCTGGGATGCGCTGGCGGCACTGGGCGATCTGGGTGTCGACGCGGTCGCGCTGGGCGCGCGGCCGATCCGGCGGTTGCGGCTGGTGGCGGACGGCCGGCATCTGGAACTGCCGCTGCCCCATGTTGCGGCGGGGCTGTCGCGGCGGACGCTGGACGAAGCGCTGATCGCGCGCGCGGCGCGGGCGGGAGCCGTCGTCCAACGGGGCCGGGCGGTGCGCGCCGCCGACCCCGCAGCGCGTTCGATCCGGTTCGACGATGGCGGGCAGTTGGCCGGCGACGCGCTGTTCCTGGCGACGGGCAAGCATGAATTGCGCGGGCTGGCGCGCGATCTCACCGGCCGGCGGGAACCGCCCTGCGTCGGGTTCCGCGCGACCCTGCCCGGCAGCGCGGACCTGACGGGCGTGATCGAGATGCACCTGTTCGACGGCGGCTATGCCGGCCTGCTGTTGCAGGAGGACGGCACCGCCAATCTCTGCCTTTCCGTTGCGCGGGACCGGCTGTCGGATGGCGTGCCCGCGCTGATGCAGGCGATCATGGCGGAGGCGCCCCATCTGGCCCGCCGCATGGCTGGAAAAATGCCGCCTTCTTTTGAGGCGATTGCCGGCGTGCCCTATGGCTGGTGCGCAGCGGCGAGCGTTCCGGGACTCTTCCGCATCGGGGATCAGGGCGCGGTGATCGCTTCCCTGGCCGGCGACGGCATCGCCATCGCGCTCCACAGCGGGACCAGCGCCGCGCAGGCCTATCTGCGGGGCGGAGCGCAGGCGGCGATGGGCTGGCAGGACCAGTGGCGCCGCCGCAGCCGGCGGCCGCTGGCGATTGCCGAAGCCTTGCGCCACGGGGCGGCGGGACCATGGGGACGCGGGCTGCTGATGCGGCTGCTGGGCCTGATGCCGGGGCTGGGCGTTCAGGCCGCGCTGCTCACCCGCATATCCGCTCCACGCACAGGCGGAAGGAAAAGCGCCGCACGATCCGCACATCGTCCAGGCTGATGCCCGCCTGGGGCAACAGCTCCGCCCAGTCGCCGGGGCGGAAGGACCGGGCAATGGACAGCCGGCCATCCTCCCGCACGATGCGGTGGACGCGCAGCAGGCGGGCGAGCAGCGGAAAGCCCCAATGGGCAAATCCATGCCGGTGCAGGTCGCAGATCAGCCACCCCATCCGCGCCTCCGCCTCCATATGGCGCAGGAAGGTCATCAGTTGCGCATCCGTCATATGGTGCGTCACCTGGCTGGAGATGATGAAGTCGAACTGCTCCGGCTGGTCCAGATAGTCGCCGGCCCGATAGTCGATGGCAAGTTCGGGCGGAGTCGCGTGGCGGGCCGCGGCAAGGCTCTTTTCATTGAGGTCGACGCCGATCAGCTCGGCCTCTATCCCGCGCTTCCGGGCCCAGCGGGCGACCGCGCGCAGGACGTCGCCGTCTCCGAAACCGACATCGAGCAGGCGGAAATGCCGGGCCGGACCGACCGCGCGGTTGAGGAAGGCGATGGTGGGCCAGGCAGTGAAGGTCCAGCGGTTCACGCGGGCGAGGTCGTGCAGCACCCGCTCATAGACGGCGGGGTCCAGGTCCGGCGCGTCCATCTGCTCTTCCTGCCGCGAACGGATCGAAAGGTCGGCCATATGCCCTCTCTTCTTCTCCGGCATCATAGCATATCTTCATGGGCATGGAGGTGCATGCCATGGGATATTTCACCGCGCTCCTGATCATGGCGGCGGCGGCCTCGCCGCCGTCCGTCGAGGGCCGTTGGCTGACCGAGGACCGGAAGGGCGTGGTGCAGATCGCGCCGTGCGGCGGGCAGATGTGCGGTCGGATCGCGCAAGTGCTGGACAAGGGACCGGGCGTGCCGGCGACCGATGTCAACAATCCCGACCCCAAGTTGCGCGGGCAGCCGATATTGGGCCTGCTCACCCTTTGGGGTTTCCGCCGCGACGGCGCGATCTGGAAGGGCGGCCGCGCCTATGACCCGAAATCGGGGCGAAGCTACCGCGCGACATTGGGATTGAACGCGGACGGATCGCTCAGGCTGACGGGATGCGTGCTGTTCCTGTGCCAGTCGCAGCGCTGGACCCGGCTGCGCTAGAGCACGCTGCGCTAAATCGGACGCAGGTTGCCATGGGCTGAATCCCCTCACACCCCAGGACCGGCGCTGTCCTTCTCCCACAGGAAGATGCCGTAGCGCATCGCGCCGGTGCGCAGCGCCAGGATCAGGCGCGGCAGGCTGAGGATGAAGTCGCGGTTCCGGGTCCGGGGACTGAGCGCAAGGCGCCGCAGGGCCGGGTCGCGGATCATGGCCACCGCCAGCCGGCGCAGGCAGATCGTCCAGGTGCGGCGGACGCGGACGCTGGCATCCTCATGGTCGCGCAGCGCGAACCCCGCTTGGGCGGCCAGCGCCTCATAATCCGCCCGGCTGCCCATGCCGGGAAGCCGCCCCTCCCGGCAAATGGGTCGCAGCAGGTGGCGGACTTCCCATGGCCGCGCGCCTTCGCCCTCCAGCCAGGCGCAGACGACCAGCCGCCCGCCGGGCCGCAGCACCCGTGCCGCCTCCGTGAAGAAGCGGGCCTTGTCGACCATATGTTCGGAACTTTCGATCGCATAGGCGCCGTCGAAACCCGCATCGGGCAGATCATTGTGCAGCCAGTCGCGGCGCAGGCAGGTGAAGCGGGACAGCGCACGCGCGCCTGCCACCTTCTCCTGCGCGGAGGAGAGGGTAAGGCCCGTGACATGGACGTCGTGCCGGGCGACGATCCGGGCGGCGGTGGCGCCATAGCCGCATCCTATGTCGCACAGCCTCTGTCCCGGTTCCGGCGCAAGCCGCGCCTCCACCTCCTCGACGAGCGCTTCGGCCGCTTCGGCGGGGCTCTCGCTCCCCGTCCGCCAATAGCCATGATGCACATGCTCGCCCCAGATCCGCCGGTAGGCGAGGTCCAGTTCGTCATAATGAATGGCGACGCCCGCCGCGGTAGAGGGCATATCCGGCACGATCATGCCGCCTATATCCCTTGCCCGGCGGGCAGGCGCAACGAATTTTCAGGGCAGGGCCCCCGCCTTCATCCCGCCGCCGCGAGCAGCCTGGCGCTGAGCGCCGGCCATTCGGTCATGTCCCAACCCTCCGGCGTTTCGCGGGTCATGATCTGGTCCGCGCCGAAGCAGTTGGAAAGGTCTATGTCCTCCGCCTTCACGAAGCTGCGGTCGGAAAGCGAATAGAAGGGCCGCACCACCGGCAGCGTCAGGTCGTCGGCATTCTGCTCGACCACGATCGCCAGCCGGTGCGAGCGCAGGCGGACCAGCGATCCGATGGGATAGATGCCGACCGCGCGCTGGAACGCCTGGAAGATTTCGGGGTCGTAGAGCGTCTGCGCCTCGTCCAGCATCAGCAGCGCGCGGGATGGGTCCTCGCCATGACGGTGGATGCGGTTGGACGTCATCGCGTCATAGGTGTCGCAGATCGCCGCCATGCGGGCGAACCGTCCGATTTCATCGCCCTTCAGCCCATGGGGATAGCCGCTGCCGTCCAACCGCTCATGGTGATGGAGGCAGACGTCCAGCACGGCGTCCGGCATTTCGCCGCCCAGCGCCAGGAATTCATGCGCCAGCGTGGTGTGGCTCTTCACGACCTCCCATTCCTCTGGCGTCAGCGGACTGTCCTTGTCCCAGGTTTCCTGCGGCACATGGCCCATGCCGACGTCCATCAGCAATCCGGCAAGCCCGGCCTGCTGCACCTCTTCCGGAGAGAGGCGGAGCTGCTGCGCCAGGCTGATCATCAGCGCGCAGACCGACAGGGCGTGCAGATAGAGATATTCGCTGGTGTTCTTGAGCCGCGTCACCGCCATGAAGGCGTGGGGATTGCGCTGGATGGAGCTGGAGATCTCATCGATCATCGTTTCCAGCCTGTTGAGCTTGATCGCATTGCCCAGTCGGGAATCGTCGAAGATCTTCTGCATCGCGCGCACCGACTTGCGGGCGAGGCGGTTGGCATGAACCATCTCCGCCTTGGCCGGCAGCCTGTCCTTCGACAGCGGGTCGAACGGACGGCTGACGGGCGGCGGCGCTCCGCGCCGGGCTATGGTGGCGCCCGCGCGGCCGAACGGACGGTCACGCTGGTCGGCAGCCGGCGCGCGGGGCGGGGCAGGCGCTTCGCTGGGCTTCAGGTCAGCGCCGCGAGAGGTGTCGATCTGCACCCATTCGACCTTGCTCGCCTTCAACGTTTCCAGTTGTTCGGCATCCTCCAGCAGCATTCTGCTCTTCCAGAAGGGGTGGGCGAACCACGACCCTTCCATCTTGTGGAGGAACATGCCCAATTCGACATGCTCGGTACGAATTCTCTTCAACATGATGATGCGCGGCCCCGACTTGAAAGTCCCTCCTGTCCGATCCGAAGCGCGTTCCCGTCCCTGCCGGACTCCTCCCCCGGAGCATGTCGCGCTTCCATCGGACAATATGGACTTTTAGAGCATCGTGCGGAAAAGCCTGTCCTGAGCCCTGTCGAAGGACGGGAACCGGTTTTCTGCCTAAAACGATGCGACAACAGAAACTTGAAGCGCGCGGCCTGTGCCCGATACAAGGCAACACGCTCCAGCGCGGCATTTCGCTCCCAAAGCCTTGCGGAAAGGTTAAATTCCCTATTGCCAGCCGAGGCCGAGCGCCTTTTGCAGGGCGATATAGTCGGCCGTCATCGCCGCCGTTCCCTGGGTCAGCGCCTGAGCCGCCGACAGGCTCTGCCGCTCCGCGTCGAGAAGCTGGATGCGGGTGGCCGTTCCCGCCTCGAAACGCTGGCGCATCAGCGCGGCGGCGCGCTCAGCCGAGGCCTTCGACCGGGCGGCGCTGGCGACGCTCAGGCGCCGCGCGCCAAAGCGGGAAAGCGCGTCCTCGCCGTCGCGCAGGGCATTGAGCACCGCCTGCCGATATTGCGCGGCCGCCTCGTCCCGGACGCCTTCGGCCTGTCCGACCCGGGCGGCGTTGCGGCCGAAATCGAGGAAGCTCCAGCTCAGGCGCGGCATGGCGATCGCCGCCAGCGTGTCGAGGTCGACCAGATCGCCCGGATCGGTGCCGCCGATGCCGATCAGGCCCATGAAGCTGAGGCTGGGAAAACGCGCGGCCTCCGCCACGCCGATCCTGGCGGTGGCGGCGGCGAACTGGCGCTCCGCCGCCCTGATGTCGGGACGGCGCCTGAGCAGCGCGGCGGGATCGCCGACCGCGACCTGCGCGGGAGGCAGCGGCACGGGCGCGGGCGCGGCCAGCATGGCGTCGAGCGCGCCGGGCGCTTCCCCGGCCAGGGTGGCCAGCGCGTTCAGATAAGCGTCGCGCTCCGCACTCAGCGGCAGCAGCGCGGCGTCGCTCTGCTCCAGCTGGTTGCGCTGCTGTTCCACCTCCAGCGCGGAGGCGGTTCCCCCGGCGTGGCGCTGTTCCGTCAGGCGCAGCATCTCGCGCTGCCGGGCCGTGGCCTGCTGCGCCAGCGCGATACGCTGCTGCCGGTCGCGCAGATTGACATAGGCCTGGGCGATTTCGGCGGTCAGGCTGACCTGAGCGTCCGCGACATTGGCCTGCGCCGCCTCGACCTGGGCCCGTGCCGCCTCCACTCCCCGCCGCCGGCCACCCCACAGATCGACCTCCCAGCTCGCGTCGAAGCCCAGATTGTAGAAATTGAGCGACTGGCTGTCGCCCCCCTCGGAACTGTCCTCCTCCGAATTGCCGAGGTCGACGCCGGGCACGGTGGCATGGACGTAAAGAGCGGAGGCGTTGACATTGGGAAGGGCATTGGCGCGCTCCGTCCGCAACGAGGCGCGGGCCTGCCGCACCCTTGCCTCCGCCACGGCCACGCCGGGACTGGCGGCCAGCGCGCGGCTTTCCAGCGCGTCCAGCACCGGGTCGCCCAGCGCCGTCCACCAGGCCGCGGCAGCAGGCGCCTGCGGGCCGGCGTCGGCGGGCGCCCTGACGAACTGCGCCGCCGGGCTGACCGGCCTGGCCGCTTCCGGCCCTTGATAATCCGGCCCGGCGGTGCAGGCGGCGAGCGCCAGCAGCGGGAGGATGGCCGGAGGAAGGACGGTCTGGGGGAAACGCATGGAACCAGCCTCAATGCATCGCGACCGCTTGCCCCTTGGGCAAGGGACGCAGGAACAGCACCAGCGGCAATACGGCGATGATGCCGACCGCCAGCATCGTGAAGATGTCGTTATAGGTCATCACCAGCGCTTCCCGCTGGATCGTGCCTGCCAGCGATCGAAGCGCGGCGTCCTGCCCGCCCAGCGAATGGGCGAGGCCGCCGATATAATCCTGCACCTGCCCGCTATTGGCACTCAGGCTTTCCTCCATGCGGCGGCTGTGCAGCCAGCTTCGCTGGTCCTGGATGGTGGCGATGCCCGCCAGCGCCAGCGATCCGCCCAGATTGCGGACGGCGTTGAACAGCCCGGCGGCATCGCCCGCATCCTCGCGCGGGACCGATGCGATGGCCGCCTGGTTGAGGAACAGGAAACCGAATACGCTGCCCACGCCGCGCAGCAATTGCGACTCGACGAAATCATGGCCTACCGCCTGATTGGTCAGCACCGTGTCGACCCAGCAGCTCGTCGCCATGACGAGCAGCCCGGCGCCCACCGCGATGCGGATGTCGAGGTGCCGGATCAGCAGGGGGGTGAGCGGCATCAGCATCAGGCTCGGAATGCCGGACAGCAGGACGATGCGGCCCGATTGCAGCGCGTCATAGCCGGCGATCGCCGCCAGGAACTGCGGAATGACGAAGGCGGTGCCGTACAGCATCATGCCGATCACCAGCCCCATCAGCGCAACGGCCCCGAATTGCCGGTCGAGCAGCAGCTTCAGCCGGATGACAGGCCTTTTCGCGAAATATTGCCCGGCGAACAGCAGGATGAAGCCGATGCCGGAGACGATCGACATCAGGACGATCTCGCTGCTCTGGAACCATTGTTCCCGCTGCCCCTCCTCCAGCACGATGGTAAGGCCGCCCAGGCCCAGCGCCATGCCCGCGATGCCCAGCCAGTCGGCCTGCCGGAATTCGCTGAGGCGCGGCTTTTGATGCGGCATCGTCACCAGCAGCAGGGTGATCAGCACGATGCCCACGGGCAGGTTCAGGAAGAAGGCGTAGTGCCAGCTTATATTCTCCGTCAGCCATCCGCCGACCAGCGGGCCGAGCACCGGCCCAAGAATGGCGGTGACGCCGAACAGCGCATTGCCGATCGGCTGCTGCGAACGGGGAAGGCGCGTGGCGATGATGGTCATCGCCGTGGGGATCAGCGCGCCGCCGGTAAAGCCCTGGCCGACGCGGCCGATGACCATGGTGGTAAGGTCGCCGGCCACGCCGCACAGCATCGAAAAACCGGTGAACAGAAAGGCGGCGGCGAGCAGCAGGGTGCGCAGCCCCAGCAGCCGTTCCAGCCAGGCCGCCAGCGGAATGACGATGATCTCCGCGACCAGATAGGATGTCGCGATCCAGGTGCCCTCCGTGCCGCTGGCGCCGATCTCGCCCTGGATCGTGGGCAGCGCTGAATTGACGATGGAAATGTCCAGCGTCGCCATCATCGCGCCCAGGCTTCCCGCGATGACGGCCAGCCACGCGGCGGTGTCGGCGCGTTCGGGAAGGGGCGGCGCGGCCGGAGCGGCGGTGGCGTTCATCGGCCGATCCGGGCGTTATGCCGCTCCTGCTCCCGGCGGATCTGCGCGGCGGCGTTCCGGGCCGAACGGGTGTCGACGGACACTTCGACGGACATGCCGGGGACCAGCAGCTTCCGGGTTTCGGGGCCGGCGCTGACGGCGATGCGCACCGGGATGCGCTGGACGATCTTGGTGAAATTGCCGGTGGCGTTCTGCGGCGGCAGGACCGAAAACTGGGCGCCGGTGCCGGGCGCGATGCTGGCGACCCGTCCGGGCAGCTCGATCCCGGGCAGCGCATCCACCGCGATCGTCACCGGCTGGCCGACGCGCATCAGGCCCAGTTGCGTTTCCTTGAAATTCGCCTCGACATAGAGGCTGGCATTGGGAACCAGCGTCATCAGCCGGCTGGCGGCCTGAACGAACTGGCCCTGCCTGACGCTCCTGTCACCGATCCGCCCGTCGACCGCCGCCCGCAATATCGTCGCCTCCACATTGGTGCTGGCGGCCGAAAGCTGCGCACGCGCGGCCTCGCCCTGCGCTTCCGCCTGCCGCACCTGTGTCTGCAGGGTGGCGATCCGCTTCTGCGCGCTGGTCAGTGTCGCCCTGGCCGCCGCGGCCCTCGCCCGCGCCTGGGTCGCCTGGTTCTGAAGCTCCGACAGGCGCTCGCGGGTCTCCGCACCGCTGGCCGCCAGCGGGCGATAGCGCTCCACCTCGCGCGCGGCGAAGGTGGCATTGGCGTTGGCGGCGTTCAGATCGGCCTCGGCCTGCGCGACGGCGGCGCGTTGCTCAGCAATCTGGGCGACGACCCCGGCCGCATTGGCCTTGGCCACGTCGATCTGCGCCACGGACTGGGCCGCCTGCGCCCGGTAATCGCGCGGATCGATCTGAACCAGCGGCTGGCCGGCCTTCACATCCTGGTTCTCATCGACGAAGACGCGGTCGACATAGCCGGACACCTTGGGCGCGACGGTGATCGAATCGGCCTGGATATAGGCGTCGTTGGTCGATTCCTGATATTTGCCGAAGGTTTCGAAGCGGATGAACCACAGCACGCCGCCGCCGATCAGCGCCAGCGCCACGAGCAGCAGGATCAGGCGTGCGCGCGGGCTTCTGAGCGCGGAGGAGCGGCTCTGGCCCGAGTCGTCGCCATGGGGGGGAGAAGAAGCCACTGTCTCAGAACTCATCGATGGAACCCGCAGATCGCAATCCCGTCCCCCTATGCTCGCGCTTGCACCATAGCGCAATACCATTTATTGAGGTTCCTCATGAATGGCGCCGACGAACAGCTACTGACCGACCTGTTTCGGGTCATCACATTGATCCGCAGATCGTTCGACCGCGCGATGACGGAACAGGGCGCATCGCTCGCCCAGACCAAGATATTGATGTGCATAAAGGCGCAGCTGGGAACGGCGCGCGCCGCCGACATTGCCGAGATCATGAATCTCGCGCCGCGCACGGTGACGGAGGCGCTGGACGGGCTGGAGCGCGAAGGCCTGATCCAGCGGGTGCCGGACAGGGACGATCGGCGGGTGAAGCGGCTGGCCATCACTCCGGCCGGAGAGGCGGCGGTCGCCGTGACGGAGCCTCTCCGCCTGCAACTGGGGGGAAAGCTTTTGAAGGCGCTCAACCCTTCGGAACGGCGGCATTTCCATGCTGCGCTGCAAAAATTATTGCAGGGACTGGACGACGCCTGACCTTTTGATTCGCGCGATATTCTCTGTTATCATCGCCCCGCCCGACCGGCATAAGCCCGGCGGCAAGGGAGAGTGCGATGGAGCGTATGCATTACAGCATGTGCCAATGCAGCGTCGGGTTGCTGAGCCTGTGCAGCGCGTCGGCCCTGGCGTTGACCGGCACGCTTTATATCCTCCTCCACTGACGGCCCGCGGGCAATCGTCCGGAACGACGCGCCGCGGGGTCGAATGCGGCGCGCCCTGAATATCAATCCTTTTCCACCTGGCCCACGTCCCGCACCGCGCCGCGCGCCGCATTGGTGGTGAGCGCCGCATAGGCCCGCAGGGCGGGCGACACATGGCGCTTGCGGCCGAACGGCTTCCACGCTTTCGCGCCGCGCGCCTCCATTTCCGCCTTGCGGGCGGCGATGACGGCGTCGTCCAGGTCCAGCCTGATCACGCGATTGGGAATGTCGATGAGGATGGGGTCGCCGGTCGCGATCAGCGCGATCAGCCCGCCCTCGGCCGCTTCGGGCGACACATGGCCGATGGAAAGGCCCGAAGTGCCGCCGGAAAAGCGCCCGTCGGTGATCAGGGCGCAGGCCTTGCCCAGCCCCTTCGACTTCAGATAGCTGGTCGGGTAGAGCATTTCCTGCATGCCCGGCCCGCCCTTGGGCCCTTCATAGCGGATGACGACGACATCGCCCGCCTTCACTTCATTGCCCAGGATGCCGGCGACCGCAGCGTCCTGGCTTTCATAGACCCGTGCCGTGCCGTGGAAGGTCAGGATGGATTCATCCACCCCGGCCGTCTTCACGATGCAGCCTTCGGGCGCGATATTGCCGAACAGCACGGCCAGCCCGCCATCCTTGGAAAAGGGATGCGCCGCGCTGCGGATGACGCCGGTCTCGCGGTCGGTGTCCAGTTCCTCCCAACGGGCGTTCTGGCTGAACGCCTGGGTGGTGCGGACGCCGCCGGGCGCGGCGCGGAAGAAGTTGCGGACCTCCTCGCTATTGGTGCGGCCGATGTCCCAGCGGTTGAGCGCGTCGCCCAGCGTCGGCGCATGGACGGTCGGCAGGCTGGCGTCGACCAGCCCGGCGCGCTCCAGCTCGCCCAGGATCGCCATGATGCCGCCCGCGCGATGGACGTCCTCCATATGCACGTCATTCTTGGCCGGCGCGACCTTGCAGAGGCAGGGAACGCGCCGTGACAGACGGTCGATGTCGGCCATGGTGAAATCCACCCCGCCCTCATAGGCGGCGGCGAGCAGGTGAAGCACCGTGTTGGTCGACCCGCCCATGGCGATGTCCAGGCTCATCGCGTTCTCGAACGCGGCGAAGGTGGCGATGTTGCGGGGCAGGGCCGATGCGTCGTCCTGTTCGTACCAGCGCTTGGCGAGGTCGACGATGGTGCGGCCCGCCTCCAGGAACAGCTTTTCGCGGTCGGCGTGGGTGGCCAGGGTCGACCCGTTGCCCGGCAGCGACAGCCCCAGCGCTTCGGTCAGGCAGTTCATCGAATTGGCGGTGAACATGCCGGAGCAGGAACCGCAGGTCGGGCAGGCGGACCGCTCGATGACCTTCACTTCCTCGTCGGTATAGCTGTCGTCCGCCGCGACGACCATGGCGTCGACCAGGTCCAGCGCGACGGTCTTGCCGCGCAGCTCGGTCTTGCCGGCCTCCATCGGACCGCCCGAGACGAAGATGGTCGGGATGTTGAGGCGCATCGCGGCCATCAGCATGCCGGGCGTGATCTTGTCGCAGTTGGAAATGCACACCAGCGCGTCGGCGGTATGGGCGTTCACCATATATTCGACGCTGTCCGCGATCAGGTCGCGGCTGGGCAGCGAATAGAGCATGCCGTCATGGCCCATGGCGATGCCGTCATCGACCGCGATGGTGTTGAATTCCTTGGCGACGCCGCCCGCCGCCTCGATCTCCCGCGCGACGAGCTGGCCCAGATCCTTCAGGTGCACATGCCCCGGCACGAACTGGGTGAAGCTGTTCGCGATGGCGATGATGGGCTTGCCGAAATCCTCGTCCCTCATGCCGGTGGCGCGCCAAAGGCCGCGCGCGCCCGCCATGTTGCGGCCATGGGTGCTGGTGCGTGAACGATAATGCGGCATGGGTCTGTCCTCGGTTCCTGTCCGGCCGCCTTACGCCTTCGCGGACAGGTTGTGAAATATATTGCAGCCGCGCTATAAGGTCGCAGAATGAATGACTGACATGGACCTTCGCCAGCTCAACCATTTCCTCGCCGTGGCGGAGGAACTGCATTTCGGCCGTGCCGCCGAACGGCTGGGCATGACCCAGCCGCCGCTCAGCCAGTCGATCATGGCGCTGGAGCGGGAACTGGGCGCGCCTCTCTTCACCCGGACCAAGCGGCAGGTGGCGCTCACCCCCTTTGGACGGCAATGGCTGGAGCATGTCCGGCCCGCCGTGGGGGCCGTGGCCGACCTCGCTGCCGTGGCGCGGCGCCTGCAGGCCGGGACGGTCGGGCGGATTGTCCTCTCCTTCGTCAGTTCGGCGGACTACAGCATCCTGCCCGCGCTGGTGCGGCGCTATGCCAATGCTTTCCCCAGGGTGGACATGACGCTGGTGGAAGCGACCAGCGACGTCCAGGTGGAGGCGCTGGTGGAAGGGCGGACCGACGCCGGGCTGCTGATCCCGCCCGCATCCGGCCTGCCCGCGGCCATCGATTATCGCCCGTTGCTGCGCGAGCCGCTGGTGGCCGCCGTGCCGGAGAATTGGGTGAAGGACGGCCGCCTGCTGGTGGAGGACGGCAGGCTGGCCGGGGAGGGCTGGCTCGACCAGCCGCTGCTGCTCTTCCCGCGTCACGTCGCCCCCACCTTCCACGATCTTGTCATCGACCATTACCGGGCCCAGGGGCGGGAGCCGCATGTGCGCCAGCGGGCGATCCAGATGCAGACGATCATCAGCCTCGTCTCCGCCGACATGGGATTGGCGTTGGTCCCCGCCTCGCTGCGCAACCTCGCGCGCACGGGCGTGCGCTATCTGCCGCTCGCTGGCCTTGCCCCCATGCTGGAAACCGGCCTGGCGTGGCGCCGGTCGGACGAGGCGCCGACGCTGCGCGCCCTGCTGGGCATCGCCCTCGACATGGCCGGGGGCTGATCGCCTTATCGGACGACCGCGCGCGTATAGAGGTGCCAGGTGGCATAGCCCAGCACGGGCAGCACCACCGCCAGCCCCACCAGCGCGGGCAGGGCGCCCAGCACCAGCAGCGCGACCACGATCAGGCCCCAGGCCGCGACCGTCACCGGATTATGCCATGCCACGCGGCAGGATGTGCGCACCGCGACGCCCCAACTGACCGGCTTGTCCACCGCCATGGGGAAGGAGACGACGCTGACCGCCAGCGTCAGCAGCGCGAAGCCGAAGCCGACCAGATTGCCGAGCACGATCATCTGCCAGCCCTGCGACGTGCCGAATATGGCCGACAGGAAAGCGCCCACGGAGGATGTCGAGCCGGGCACATTTTCCAGCGTCGCATGATAGATGAACCAGGCCGTCGCCATCCACGCCATGAACAGCAGCGCCAGCACGCAGGTCAGGTCGAACAGGGCGGACCCGCCCGGCTTACGGATCACGTCCAGGAAATGGCGCCAGCGCGCGTCCAGCCCGGCCTCCCGCCGCCGCGCCAGTTCGTAGAAACCGCTGGCGAATGCCGGCCCCAGCAGGATCGCGCCCGCCACCAGCGGAAAGATCAGCGGCAGGATCGACATCCGGCTGGCCGACATGATCGCGAGCGCGACGATGATCGGATAGATGAAGCCGATGAACACCAGATCGCCCCTTTTGGCGAGGAAATCGTCCCATCCCTGACGCAGGGCGACGCGCAGGTCGTCGAACGTGATGGTGCGGATGGAAATATCTTGCCCGGCGGACGCCGCCTGGGACGGGTGAGCCATTGCCATGGTTCGCTCTCCTGACCGAAAGCCATGAAGCTCCTGTTCTTATATGTCCTCTGTCGGGACATGCGCGCCTTTCCGGGGCGAGCATCTCTCGGCATGAGGGAGCGCCTCATGGCCAATGGCGGCATCCTACACCCGGAACACGGCGCCCGCCAGCCCTTTGATGCCCCGCGCGGCTTCGCCTGTCGCGCCACTGCTGGATGATGCGCCTCCGGCATGTTTCTCAGTTATTGTGAATGTTATTTCGTTCAGCGATTTTTCGACGGTCCGCTTCTACGATCCGCTTCTGCGAACAGAACGACAGACCTGCGTCACGCGGGCAATCGGGAGGGATGACATGCGCGTTGCGTCGACCAGACTTGCCCTGCTTTCAGGTATCGCCTTCGCCGCCATGGCTCCGCCGGGTCCATCCTTCGCGCAGCAGCAGGGTGCGGCGGCCCCGGCGGATGGCGCTTCGGAACCGCCGGACGCCGCCCCGGCCGGCTCCCCGATCCCGGCCCCATCCTCGCCCCCCGCGCCGTCCGATCCGCCGGTGGAGGCCGATATCGTCGTTTCCGGTTCGCGCATCGTGCGGGACGGTTTCAACGCCCCCACGCCCATTTCCGTGATCGGTGCGGAGCAGGTGCAGAACCGCGCGGCGATCAGTATCGGCTCGGTGCTGCAGGAGGCGCCCGCCTTCCGCCCCAGCCAGAACCCATCGGCGGCGCGCACCTTCACCAATAGCGGCTATTATGCCGACCTGCGCGGGCTGGACGCCAACCGCACCCTCGTCCTGGTCGACGGCCATCGCTTCGTGCCGACGTCCAATGTCGGCACCGTCGACCTCAGCCTCATCCCCACCTTCCTGGTCGAACGCGCCGAGGTGGTGACCGGCGGCGCGTCCGCCGCATGGGGCTCCGACGCCGTGGCCGGCGTCGTCAACATCATCCTCGACCACAAGCTGACCGGGCTTCGCGGCGAAGCGCAGGCCGGCATCTCGGAAGAAGGCGACGGCTATAACATGAAGGTCGCGCTCGGCGGCGGGACAAGCTTTGCCGACGGCGCGGGCCATATCATCCTGGGCGCGGAATATTCCTATGACGAGGGGGTGGGCGACAATTACACGCGCGACTGGGGGCGGGAGGAATGGTGGTTCGTCACCAATCCCAATTTCGCCACCAACGGCCAGCCCGCGCGCATCTGGACGAAGAATGTCCACTACGCCTCCCAGACGCCCGGCGGCCTGATCGCCACCGGACCGTTGCGCGGCACCGCCTTCGCGCCGGACGGCACCCCCTTCCAGTTCAACTTCGGGGAAGTATGGGGCGACGACCAGATCGGCGGCGACGGTTACGGCATCGGTTCCTGGACCGGCGTCAACATCAGGCAGCCGCATGAGCGCGTCGTCGCCATGGGCCGGGTCAGCTTCGAAAGCGGCGACACCAGCTTCTTCGCGGAGGGCAACTACGCCCATGTCGACTGGACCGTGCCCAGCATCGGCACGCGCAATTTCGGCACCCAGTCGCCCAGCACCAGCGCCTTTTCCCCCATCGTCGTCAGCGCCGACAATCCCTTCATCCCGGCGGCGACGCGGGCGGCGATCGACAATTACAATGCGACGCGGCCGGCCGGCGCGCCGGCGCTCACCAGTTTCCAGCTCGGCCGGTTCGGGACCGAGAATTTCCAGCAGATCGTCAGCAAGGCGAATGAGACCGCCCGCGGCCTGATCGGCGCCGAAGGCTCCTTCGGCGGCATCAAATGGGACGTCTATGCGCAATATGGCCAGAACCGGTTCATCCGCGGCGTCATCGGCCAGCGGATCGAGGCGAACTGGCGCCGCGCCATCGATGTGGTGAACGTGATGCAGAACGGCGTTTCCATCCCCGTCTGCCGCGACCTGCTCAGCCCCAACGCCGCCATCCGCAACGCCGCGGCGGGCTGCGTGCCCTATAATATCTTCGGCACCGGCACGGCCAGCGAGGCGGCCAAGGCCTATGTGACCGGCCTCTCGCTCCAGCATCAGAAGACGACCCAGACGGTTGTAGCCGGCAATCTCCAGGCGGAACCCTTCTCGACCTGGGCGGGGCCCGTGTCCATCGCGACCGGCATCGAATATCGCCGGGAGACATTGCTCTCCATCCCCAGCCCGCTGGAGGCGGCCCGCGCCTTTTCCAGCGCCAACTCCGCCTTCGTGGACGGATCGTTCGACGTGAAGGAAGGCTATGTGGAGCTGCTCGTTCCGCTGGCGGCGGACAGGCCATTCTTCCGCCATCTGGATGTCAACGCCGCCGCCCGCTACGCCGATTATAGCGGCGCGGGCAGCGTGTGGACCTGGAAGGCGGGCGTGAACTGGTCGATCACCGATGAATTCCGCGTCCGCGCCACCCGCTCGCGCGATGTCCGCGCCCCCAATCTCACCGAAATGTTCACGCCGGAAAGGAATCAGAACGCGCGCATCATCGACCCGGTCACCAATGCGGCCTATACGGTGCGCACCTTCTCCGTCGGCAACAGGAACCTGGAACCCGAAGTCGCCAATTCGCTGACGGCGGGGTTCGTCTATCAGCCGCAATGGGCATCGGGCCTGCAATTGTCGGTCGACTATTATGACATCGACATAGACGGCGTCATCAACACCTCCGTCGCGCAGGTCGTCCTCGACTCCTGCGTCGCGGGCGACGCCAGCCGCTGCGCCTTCATCACCCGCCCCGTCGCCGACGGTCCGATCACGGAGATGGTGACGCCCTATCTGAACCTCAACCGGTTCCAGACCAGCGGCGTCGACATCGAACTGTCCTATCGCATGCCGCTCGGCGCGGGCAATCTCAGCACGCGGCTGCTCGCCACCTATGTCTGGGACTACAGGCTGACGGACACGACCGGGGCCATCGACCGTTCCGGACAGAATGGAACGCCCGTCAATGGCGGCACGGTCGGCATGGTGGACCTGACGATGAACGCGACCATCGCCTATGACACCGACGATTTCGGCGTGAACCTCCAGGCGCGCTACATCAACGACGGCAAGATCGACACCGCCGCCGTGCCGGGGACGGCGACCAGCCTCAACATCAACAGGATTCCCAGCCGCATCTATTTCAATCTGGGCGGAAAGCTTGTCCTGACCCGCAGCGAGGACAACGACAGGAAGGTGGAACTGTTCGGGACGATCGACAATCTGCTCGACACCGATCCGCCATTCCCTTCCTTCGACGGGACCTATTATGACCTGGTGGGCCGTGCCTATCGGCTCGGCGTGCGCTTCCGCTACTGACGCCCTTGGGGGAGAATGACGATGCGCGGCAACAAGGCGGCTCTGGCCGCAGCCATGGCGGCCCTGGCGTTCGGCGGATGCGCCGCCGCACCGTCGGCGGCGGTCAATGCCCCAACGGCTCCGGCCGAACCGCTTTCCGTCTTCGGCCATCGATCCGTGCTGGAGTTCGGGCCGGCTCTGCTGGCGGCGAAGAATGCGCCGCCCGGAACCGTCGTCACCGCCAGCGGCGGGGTTCCCAACCTCTGGGCGGCGCCCGACCCCGCGCTCGCCGCTTCGGTCGGCGGGCATGCGGAGGGCGCGCCGCCGCCGCCCAATCCCGGCATGGCCGATCTCGCCGGCAATGCCGAAACGCAGACGCTGCGCATGTCGCTGAAGCATCCCGACGTCCGCATCGTCGTCACCACGACGGAAGGCCTGTACCGCATCGTCGCCCGGCGCTCCTCCGGCATCGCCTCCGTCGCGGACCTGAAGGGAAAACGGATCGCGGTGTTCGTCAACACCTCCGCCGCCTTCTACCTCCACAGGCTGCTGAAGGGCGCGGGGCTGGGCGAAGCGGACGTCACCATCGTTCCCCTGACCGCCAGGGCCGGCGCGGACGCGGTGATCAAGGGCGATGTCGACGCGCTGTCGACCTGGGAACCCGAAGCGGAACGCGCGGCTCTCGCGCTGGGAGACAATGGCCTCAGCATCCAGCCCAAGGGCGCCTATCGCGAAATATACAGCCTGAACGCCAGGGCCGGGACGCTTCGCGATCCGGCGAAGCGGAAACAGGTCGTCGCCTTCCTGCGCGAACTGCTGGCCGGCTGCCGCAAGGCGGAGGAAGATCCCGGCGAAATGCAGGCGATGCTGGCGGAACGGACCGGCCAGAATCTCGAACTCATTCGCCAGTCATGGCATCATCACCGCTTTCCCTGCGCGCTTCCCGACGACCTGCTGGACGTGATGGTGGAGGAGGAGCAGTGGCTCGCGAAGATCGACGGCCGCCCGCCGCGCGACCGCGCAACGCTTTCCCGGCTGATCGACCCCAGCCTGTTGCGGGAGGCGCGGGCGCGCTGAGCGGCAGCGCCCGCGTTCCGCCTTCAGGACGCCGGTTCGGCGTCCAGCCGGACCACCCCCGCCACGCCGTCGCGCGCCAGGGGATAGCGGCTCAGCACCAGCGGATCATGGCCGGGAATGATGTGGTTTTCCGAACTCGCCAGTTCCCGCATCCTGTCGAAGCCGAACAGCATGTCGGTCATGCTGTCGAAGGAGGGGAAGGGCCGCGCCTGCTCGAAATTGGCGTAGAGATGCGCGGCGTCGGAACCGAGCACCACCCAGCCGCGCCGGGTCTTCACCCGCACCACCTGCAATCCGCGCGTATGCCCGCCGACCCGGTGCAGGGTCAGGCCCGGCGCCAGTTCGCTGTCGCCATCGTGGAATTGCAGGCGGCCGTCGAACAGCCGCCCGATCATCGCCTGGACGTCGCCGGGCTCATAGGCGTGGCGCAACGGCTCGTGGCACATGCAGCGGCCGGTGCAATAGGCCATTTCCGCATCCTGCACATGGTACCGCGCCTGCGGGAACATCGCATGATTGCCCGCATGATCGAAATGCATGTGGGAAATGATGACGTCGCTGACCGCGGCGGCGTCGATGCCGATGGTCTTCAGCCCTTCGTTCACGGGCCGCACCAACTGCCGGTTGCGCTTGATCCCCATGGCCGCGTCGAAACCGGTGTCGAGTATATAGGTGCCGTGGTCGCCCACGATCGCCCAGACGAAATAGTCGAGCGGCATCGGCCGGTCGTGCGGATCGCCGCCGACGAAATTGGCCGATGCGGTGCGATCGTGATGGCCGTACTGGACGGCATAGACCTGATAGCAATCCTCCAACGACTTCCCTCCCAAATCTCGCGTCAGGCGTTCAGCCGATCTCGACGCCGGCCCATTGCTCCACGACCCGCGCCATCATCGTGAAGTCGGCATCCGCGCCGAACTGCGCCGCCGTGATGTCCAGCATCGTCTTGGCCAGATTGCCCAGCATCATGGGTACGCCCAATGCCTGCGCTTCGTCCAGGCAAAGCCGGACGTCCTTCAGCGACAGGCCGGTCGCGAAGCCGAAGTCGAATGTGCGCGGGACGACGGCGCGGGGAAACTTGTCCCGGGTGGCGCTGTTCTGCCCGCTCGACATGTTGAGCACGTCCAGCATCACATGCGGGTCCAGCCCCGCCTTGACCCCCATCGCCATCCCCTCCGACGTCGCGGCCAGCGCCACCACCGACATGATGTTGTTGATGAGCTTCATCGTCTGCGCCTGACCGGGCTGCATGCCGACCGGGATCACCTTGCCGAAATGGGAAAGCAGGGGCGCGACCTCCTCCTGCACGGCTGCCGGCGCGGCCAGCATCAGCGTCAGCTTGCCCGCCAGCGCCCCGGCGCGCCCGCCGCTGACCGGCGCGTCGGCGAACGACCTGCCATGCTGCGCCAGCAGGCCCGCCGCCTCGGCAGAGGCGCGCGAACCGATGGTCGACAGGTCGACCACGATCCCGACCCTCGTCCCCGCCAGCTCTGCCGCCACTTGCCGGACGATCTGGGGGGAAGGAAGGCTGGTGAACACCATGTCGGCCCGGTTGCCGACCTCCTCCACGCTGTCGCCGGCCAGGCCGCCCGCCGCCGCGAAAGCCGCCCGCGCCGAAGGATTGACGTCATAGGCGATCACATCATGGCCATTTTCCAGCAGCCGGGGCGCCATGGCGCTTCCCATGCTGCCAAGGCCGATAAATCCCACATTCCGGCTCTGCGTCATCGACTGCTCCTCAAACATCGCCCTGCCGCTGGCATCAGCGGGCCATCCATCCGCCCTCGATCGGCAATATGGCCCCATTCATATCCGTTCCGGCGGGGCCGCACAGCAGCAGCAGCACCTCCGCGACGCTGTCGACATCGACGAACCGGCCGCTGGGCTGCTTCCCGTCCAGAAAGCGCGTCTCCGCCTCCGGCCGCGTCAGCCCTTCCTCGATCATCATCCGCTCCAGCCGGTCGGACCAGAGGGGCGTCAGCACCGACCCCGGCATCAATGCATGGCAGGTGATCGGACTGCCCGCCGTCTCCAGCGCGGTCGCGCGCGTCAGTCCCTGGATCGCGGTCTTGGTCGTCACATAGTCCACCCGGTTGACGGTGCCCCGATAGCCATAGACGGACGTCATGTTGAACACCCGTCCATATTGCGCCTCCCTCATCTTCGGCAGAACCATCTGCGTCGCAAGGAAGGCGGCGGTCACGTTGACGGCCAGCGCCTCGGTCCATTTGTCGATGGGGAAATCCTCTATCCGCGCGAAATGCCGGACGACGGCGTTGTTGATCAGGATATGGACCGGACCCAGCGTCCGCTCGGTATGGTCGACAAGGTCCCGCACGGCTGACGCCTGGCGCAGGTCGGCGCGGCAATAGACGGCGCGCACGCCATAATCCCGCTCGATCGCCTCACCCAGACAGGCGGCTTCCTCCGGATCTTCCAGCCCGTGCAGCATGACGTTCGCGCCGGCCGACGCCAGCTTGCGCGCCATGGCCTGGCCCAGCCCCCCGACCGATCCCGTGACCAGCGCATTGCGGCCGGCGAGTCTTCCTGCGTCATTCATGGTCCGTCACCGTCAGTTCGGTAAAGCGCGACACGTCTTCGCACCGGTCCAGCGCCAGTGCGGCGTCGACAAGGCGCCGGGCCTGCGCTGCGGTCAGCGTTCCCGCCACATTCTCGTTGAACTTCGCCACGATCTCATCGGTGGTCATCGGATTTTCCGACGATCCGCGATTATGTTCCTCGATCTCCTCAAGGACGGTGCCGTCGGTCAGTTCCACGGAAATCACCCCCTTGAACTGCTCCGGGCCGGGGAGGGACCCGTCGACCCGATATCCGACCCGCCGCGCCAGGGAGAGAATGGCCTCGTCGCGCAGATATTCCGGCTGATAGGCGTCCTTCCCCAGCCTGCCCCGCACCAGCGCCTCCGCCAGCGTATATTGCAGGCTGACCCGCCCGTGCGAATCGGTCAGCGGATGCAGCTTCTCGCCCTGCGGCTCGCACACGATGCCGACGATATAGGGCGCGACATCGCACCTTATGGCGCGGATGCGCTCTGACGACAGGCCGTGACGCTCGCGCAGCCGCAGCAGCGCGCTGACATAGGGATGGATGACATGGGCGGCGGGAAAGGGCTTGAAGGAGGCGTTCCGGCTTTCCCATTCCTCGCCCAGCGCATCGGTCAGCCGGCGCCAGTCGGGCGTCACGGCCTCGTCCTGAAGATGCGACGCATAGAGGCCGAAGCGCCCCTCCAGCACCTCGGCGGGACCGGTGACGCCGGCCTCAGCCAGTGTCGCCGCGGCGATCCCGCTCTGCGCGGCCCAGCCGGGGTGCAGGAATTTGGACTGGGTGCCGTCCACCCAGCATTGGATCAGCCCCGCGGCGAAGCTGCCGGTGATCCCGGCGGCGCGGATCATCCCATCCTCCTCCAGCGCCAGCATCTTTCCCGCAAGCCAGCTCACGCCGAACGGCGCGAACAGGCCGGAGGGGTGGAATCCCCGTTTGTGGAACTGGCCCGGCGCCAGGCTGCCGACGCGGCAACTGATCTCGTTGCCGATGGCTATGGCCAGGATCGCGTCGCGCCCGCCGCAGCGCAGGCGGTCGCCCAGCGCCAGCGCCGCCGCGACGGCCGGGCTGCTCATGTGCACGATCGATTCATTATGGGTGTCGTCATATTCCAGCGCCTGCGACAGCGCGCCGTTGGCGAAGGCCGCGCCCGACACGCTCGACCGCGCCGTCCCGCCCCAGATGCGGGCCTCCGTTCCGGGATGCAGGCCGGCGGTGGCGCGGCGCACCGACATGCCGAACGGGCGCTGGCTGCCCGCGATGGAAAGCCCCACCACGTCGATGACGCGCAGCATGGTCGCGGTCACAACATCGTCGGGCAGATCATCGAACCGCATTTGCCTAACCCAGGCCGACAGTTTTTGCGAAGCGGCTATCACCCCTCGGACCCCTCCAGATCGTTATTGAAGATACCGGTATCACGATTGGGATACGCCGCGAACCCGCATGGCACAAGTCCCAATTTTCCTGGGCGGCAGGTTCGGCCCGGTTTTCGGTTTGGCTGGACCAGGCGCGCAACGGCCCTCCGCGCTACGCCTGTCCCGCGCTCCAGGGCATTCTCAGCGTCGCAGATTCCAGTTGGTCACGGCTTCATCGTCGATTTCCGCACCGCTGACGGCCGCCACTCTCGCGAGCATCATATAGGTACAGGTGATGAAGAGGATCTCGAACAGGGTGGGCAGGCCGAAATATTCCTGCATGGCCGCCAGACTCCTGTCCGAAGGGGAAACGTCCGACACCAGCTCGCTGACGAAATCGCACAGGCATTGCTCCGCCGCAGCGAAGACGCTGAAGTCGCCGCTTTCCAGCCCCTGCCTTTCCCGCTCCGTCAGGCCCAGCGCGGCGGCAATGCTTTCATGATGATAGATCTCATAGTCGGAACGCGACAGATAGGCGACGCGCAGGATGATCAGTTCGCGCTGCCGTGGCGTGATGCTGATGTCGAATATGGCGGCGCGGCCCAGTGCGCGCTGCGGCGCCCAGAAGGGGTCGGGAGCATGCATGGCCATGCGCGATATGTTCAGCACGCGACCGAACGCCCCGGACAGCACTTCGCGCTTCGTTTCCGACAGGCCGGCGGGGTCTGGATAAGGAATGCGTGTCACGAAATCTCCTGTTTCCGGGTCCTGTCGGCGCTTGCGGACGGAGCAGCCAAGAACGGCACGGCATTTAGCGGATTTCCCGCAATTCCAGCACATCGGGAAAGCATTGGCTATCCAATAACATTATGCTGAAGCGACGGCATATGGCATTCTTCGCGAACTTTGGCCCTAGCTAAACCGAACCATCCTATGGTACCGGTATCTCATAAAGATTCAATGAGGATGGTGAAAAGGATCGGGAGCGGCCGCCTTCCCAATGGCTGCGCAACGCCTTTCCAGCGCCGCTTCAAGCGCCAATCATGATCGAGAAGGGTGTTTCCATGTCCGACAATCTCTTTACGCTGCGGGGGCGCAAGGCATTGGTCGTGGGATGCGACAGCGGCATAGGATTGGCCTGCGCCCGCGCCATCGCGGCAGCCGGCGCCAGCCTGGTCATGTCCGGGCTGGAAACGGAGAGGGGGGAGGCATTGGCCCGTGAAATCGCGTCGGACAGCGGGCAATCCGTTCATTATCGCGCCGTGGACGTCCGCGATGAGGCAAGCGTCGAAGCCCTGGTGGCAGCCGCGACCGGGATCATGGATGGCCTGGACATCGCGATGAACAACGCCGGCATCCCCGGCCCGGCGGCGGCCATTCAGGATCTGGCGGCGCGCGATTTCGACAATCTGTTCGCGATCAACGTGCGCGGCGCCTGGCTGAGCATGAAATATGAGATTCCGGCTATGCTGGCGGCGGGGCAGGGGGGCTCCATCATCAACCTCGCCTCGACCGCCGCGCTCTCCGGCCTCGCCTATGTCGGCGCCTATTCCGCCAGCAAACATGCCGTCGCAGGGTTGACCAGGTCCGCCGCCATAGAGCTTGCCCCCCACAATATCCGGGTGAACGCGATCGCGCCCGGGCCGGTCCAGACCGACCTGCTGCACAATATGCGTGCCGGCCGCAGCCAGGTGAGCGACGTGCGGCCCGCATCCGTGCCGATGGGCCGCGTCGCGCAGCCGGAGGAGATGGCCGGCACGGTGGTCTGGCTGGCTTCGCAGGCGGCATCCTTCGTCACCGGATCGATCATATCCGTCGACGGAGGCGTGATCGCCGCCTGAACGACCATGAATTTACGATAGCAAAGACCATAAGCGCCCCGGAAAGGGCGAATAAGCGGAGGTGACGGAGATGGCGCCGGAGGCAATCAGATGAGCGGTGGAGCCCCGATCGATGCGGTGCGCACGGGTTCCGGCCCGGAAGCGGCGGTGGGCGCAGCGCTCGACAGCATCACCTCCGCCCGGCTGCGGATCGTCCCGCCGCTGCTGCTGGGTTTCGTCATGCTGTTCGATTCCTGGGACAGCATCGCCATCGCCTATGTCATGCCCTCGCTCACCCGCGAATGGGGCCTGACGCCGGTCGCCGCGGGCAGCCTGATCTCGGCCGGCTATGCCGGGCAGTTCGTCGGGGCGATCCTGCTGGGGTCGCTGGCCGAACGCTTCGGCCGTATGCCGGTATTCCTGGTCTCCGTCGTCTGGATGGGATTGCTGGCGATCTTCTGCGCGCTGACGCCGGGCTATGGCGCGCTGTTCGCCCTGCGCATCGTCCAGGGCGTGGCGATCGGCGGCGCGCTGCCGGTGTCGATCACCTATATCAACGAAATCGCGCCCTCCGCCACGCGCGGCCGCTATTTCGGCATATTCCAGTTCATCACCATGGCGGGCTATGCCGCCGCATCCTTTTCCAGCACGGTCGTCATCCCTCATCTCGGATGGCGCTGGTTGTTCGCCTTCGGGGCGATTCCCCTGCTGATCCTGCCGGTGGTGATGCTGCTGCTCCCGGAATCGCCGCGCTGGCTGGTGCGCAGCGGCCGGGCGGACGACGCGGCGAAGGCGCTGCGCAAGTTCGGCTATGCCGCCGCCGATCCACGGGCGCTCCGTTCGTCCGAACCGTCCGCCGGGCCAGCGCCCCGCTTGCCCGCGACCATATTGTTCGCGCCCGAATTCCGCCGCCGCACGACCGTCGTCATGCTGCTCTGGTTCTTCACCTCCTTCGCCAGTTTCGGGCTGACGACCTGGCTGCCGTCCATCTATGTGTCGGTCTTCCATATCCCGGTGGCGACGGCGTTGCGCTATTCCGCGACGGCCAGCCTGCTGTTCCTGGTCCTCGCGCCGACCATCGCGCTGGTGATCGACAGCGTGGGCCGCCGTCCGCTGGCGATCGGCGGATCGCTGATCGCGACCGTCGCGCTGCTGACGCTGGGCTTCACCCTGCCGAAGGACGTAGCGATCCTGGTGCCGCTGGTGATCGCGGGTCAGCTCTCGATCTTCACCGGCTCCATCGTCCTGTGGCCCTATACGGCGGAAACCTATCCCACCCATGTCCGCGCCGTCGCGCTGGGGCTCAGCAGTTCGCTGGCGCGCGGCGCATCCACCCTGACGCCGGTCGTGGTGGGCGCGATCCTGGCCAGCGGCGCGTCGGTCGCCATCGTCTTCGGCATATTCGGCCTCTGCGCCGCCGGGGCGCTGATCCTGTGGGTCACGGCCACGCGGGAAACCGCCCGGATGCGGCTGGACGCGATCTGATGGCGACCGCCCTGCAAGCCGGGCTGGACCCCGACGCCCGCGCCGTGCTCGACCTCATGGAGGCGAGCGGCCGGCCGCCGCTCCATCTTCTGAGCGTCGAAGGGGCGCGGGCGGCGATCCGCACGTCGCTGGAAACGCTGGGAAAGCCGCCGCCGCCCGTCCGGGAGGCGGATCTTTGGGCGGACGGGCCGCGCGGCCCCGTTCCCCTCAGGCTCTACCGGCCCATGCAAGTGCCGGACGATGCGCCTCTGCCCGCCATGCTCTATTTTCACGGCGGCGGCTGGATGACCGGCGACCTCGCCTATGGCGCATGGTTCTGCGCCTCGCTGGCGGAGCGGGCCGGCATCGCCATGCTGTCGGTGGATTACCGGCTGGCGCCGGAATATCCCTTTCCCGCGGCGCTGGAGGATTGCATGGCCGCGCTCCGCCATGCCCGTCGCGATGCTGCGGCGCTGGGCATCGACGCAGGACGGATCGCCGTCGGGGGCGACTCGGCGGGCGGCAATCTCGCGGCGGCCTGCGCGCTATGGGCACGCGATGAAGGCCTGCCGCTCAGCGCGCAGATATTGATCTATCCCGTCACCGATCTGGTGGAGGAGCATGAGTCCTACCGCCGCAATGCCGATGGTTTCGGCCTGACCGCGGACATGATGCGGTGGTTCCGCACGGCCTATCGCAACGGAGCGGACCCCGCCGATTGGCGCATGTCGCCGCTGCGCGCGCCCCGGCTGGAGGGTGTCGCGCCGGCATGGGTGCTGACCTGCGGTTTCGATCCCCTGTGCGGCGAGGGCGACGCCTATGCGGATCGGCTGGCGGCGGCCGGCGTGCCGGTGAAGCATATCCGCCATGCCGACCAGATCCACGGCTTTTTGATGTGGCCGAAAATGATGCGCGCATCCGACCGGGCCTTGTCCGGCATGGTGCGGGAATTGCGCGCCAGGCTGTTCGCCTGAGCCAGCAGGAGAGCTTGAATATGGCAGAAGACCCGATTTTCGACACCCATGCGCATCTGATCGCGGATGACGATGTCGCCTATCCGCCGTCGCCCATGCGCGGCACGACCCATGTCACGCAGATGAACTACACGGCCACCGCCGAATGGCTGATCGACCGGATGGACCGCAATGGCGTCGGCAAGGCATGCATTGTCCAGCGCGGCCATGTCTATGGTTATGACAACAGCTATATCATCGATTCGGGCAGGAAATATCCCGACCGTTTCGTGCCGGTGGTGATATTGGACGCGCAGGACCCCGAAACGCCCGCCAAATACCGGGACATGGTGTTGAACCATGGCGTGCGCGGCCTGCGCTTCGCCCAGACGCATTTCGAATTCTTCGATACCGCCTGGATGAATTCGCCCAATGCCATGGAATGCTGGCGGACGGCGGCCGAACTGGGAACGCCGGTGGCGATCATCTTCTTCCGCAGGCATTTGTCCTGGGGGCTGCCGGCCCTGAAGTTCATCGCGGAATATCTGCCGTCGCTGAAGATCATCGTCGATCATATCGGCACGCCGCACACCCTCTCCAACCCGGAAAAGGCGCGCTATGTCGCGGCGGGTCTGGACAGCAGCATGCCGCCGCCGCCGGATTTCGGCATTGCCGATACCATCTCGATCTTCGAAGGGCTGCCCAATATCAGCTTCAAGTTCACGGAGATCAACATGGAGCGGCTGGCCGACCAGAAGGCGGAACCGGCCGCGTTTATCCGGCGGCTGGCGGATGTCTTCGGCGCGGACCGGCTGATGTGGGGCTCCGATCTGGGCCAGAGCGAATGGCCCTATGAGGAAAAGGCGGCGGCGGCGCGAAGGGCGGCGGCCCAACTCGGCCCCGACGAACGCCGCGCCTTCCTCTATGAAACGGCGGAGAGGCTTTATGAGCGCTGAGGTCCAGATGAGCGCCGAGGTCCGGGTCGACACGCACGCCCATATCTGGGGGCCCGCCATGCCCTTCTGGAGCAGGGCGTGGAAAAGGCCCGACTATGCCTATACGGTGGAAACCTATCTCGACACGCTGGACGCCAGCGGCGTCGATTTCGCGGTGATCGCGGCGGCCAGCCTGTTCGGAACCTATAATGACTATGTCATCCGCGCCCTGCGGCAGCACAGGCGCCTGCGCGGAACCGTGATCGTCGATCCGGAAATCGGGATGTACGATCTGGAGGGCATGCGCCGCGACGGGGTGGTGGGGGTGCGGTTGCAGCTTTTCCACACCGACCTGCCGGATTTCGCTGCCGACGGCTATAATCGCCTGTTCCACCGGCTGCGCGACATGGACATGCATGTCCATGTGAATGTCGAGGCGCACCGTCTGCCATCGGTGCTGGACGGCCTCAGGCCCAGCGGGGTCAAGGTGGTGATCGACCATTTCGGCTGGCCGGATGCGGAAAAGGGGCTGGACTGCCCCGGCTTCCAGGCGGCGGTCCGGGCCTGTCAGGACGGCATGGCCTGGGTGAAGCTGTCCGGCGGCTTTCGCCGGCCCGATCAGGACATAGCCCGCATGTTCGCGCAGGCCTATGTCGAGCGGGTCGGGACGGAACGGCTGTTCTGGGGCAGCGACGCGCCCTTCGTGGGGGCGGAAGGGACGGTGACGCATCGGCAGACGCTGGACCAGCTTGGCTATTGGCTGCCCGACGCGGCGGTGCGCGCCGCGATCCATCGCAGCGCCCTTGATTTCTACTTCGCCTGACCGGAGCGGGTGGAGGGAAGCTTGAAGACGCCGCTGCCGCGTGCGACAGCACCATCGGGCCCCAGCAGCACGCCGTCGCAGAAGGCGAGGGACCGGGTCGCGCGCAGCAGGCGGACGCGGGATTCCAGCCAGTCGCCCGGTTGCGGGCCCCGCATGAAATCGACGGACAGCGATATGGTCGGCGCGTGGGAAACGGCACAGCCCGCCTGCGCGTTCTGGCCCAGGCAGACGTCGAGAATGGATGACAGCCAGCCGCCATGGGCGAAACCGGAATAGCTGCAATTATGCGGCGCGACCCGGAAACCCAGCCGGACGGCTTCCTCCGCCGCCGGTTCGAAGGGGTCCGCGATATAGAAGGGACCGTTCAGATGCTGGAAGGGATCGACGTCGGCGCCTTCCTTGACGCGCCAGCCGGGCGGGGCGGATTGTTCGATTGGGCTCATGGGGGTCTCCATTGTCGCTTGCCGCGGGCGTGAGATACCGGTACCAATTTCTCTAGGGACAGGATGATGGAAAGGCAAATGATATGAAGAAGGGAAAGGTCATCATAAGCTGCGCGTTGACGGGGAGCATGCATACGCCGACCATGTCGCCGTTCCTGCCGGTCGCGCCGGAAAAGATCGCCGAGGAGGGCATCGCGGCCCACCGGGCGGGCGCGGCGATATTGCACCTGCACGCCCGCGATCCCGAAAACGGCCGTCCGACGCCGTCCGCCGAGGTCTTCATGCAGTTCCTGCCGCAACTTCACGCGGAAACCGACGCGGTGATCAACATCAGCACCGGCGGCGGACCCGGCATGACGTTGGAGGAAAGGCTGCGCGCGGCGGTTCAGGTCAGTCCCGAACTCTGTTCGCTCAACATGGGCTGCATGAACATCAACCTGTCGGAACTGGCGAGCCGCCACGACTTCAAATATGACTGGGAAAAGCCCTTTCTGGAGGCGACGGAAGATCTGGTCGCCAAGAACACCTTCCGCGACATACGCCACATCATTGAGACATTGGGTCCGGGCGGCACCCGGTTCGAGATGGAATGCTACGAGATCGGCCATCTCCACAATATCGCCTTCTTCGCGGACAAGGGACTGCTGAAGCCGCCTTTCCTGATCCAGTCGGTGCTGGGCGTGACCGGCGGCATGAGCGCCGACGCCGACAGCGTCTATTTCATGCGCCAGACCGCCGACCGGCTGTTCGGCGGCGATTATATCTGGTCGCTGTTCGGCGCTGGACGGCACCAGATGGGCGTGTGCACCATGGGCGCGCTGATGGGGTCGAGCGTTCGCGTGGGACTGGAGGACAGCCTGTTCATCTCCCGGGGGCAACTGGCGAACAGCAATGCCGACCAGGTGCTCAAGATCCGCCGGATATTGGACGAGCTGGGCCTGGAAGTCGCAACCGCGGAGGAGGCGCGCCAGATGCTGGGGCTGAAGGGCCGGGCCAATATCAACCTCTGATCCGCCATTCGCCCTGATCTGCGGGTAATGGCCTAAGAAGCGTCATGCTGAACCTGTTTCAGCATGACGCAGGATTCGATCGGGAAAGATGATTATGCGGGCCCTGAGCCTAAATCGTCTCCAGCTTCCGCCGCGCCGTTTCCGTGGTGGCGAAGATCCAGAGCAGCGCCGCCCCGAAGGCAAAGGCCGCAAATGCGCTGTAAACCAGTGAAATGGCGGCCCCGGTGCTCAATATCACACCGACGAACAGCGGCGTCAGCATGGATGCGGCGCGCGCCATCGAACTGGAAACGCCCATGCCCACCGCGCGCAGATGCGTGGGGAAGCTCTCCGCCGTATAGGGCCACTGGATGAAGGAACTGAGCGCGCTGCCCAGCGTGCCGACCACCACCAGCGCCACCAGCGGTCCGGTCTCGAAGCGGAAGAGGGCAAGCGACAGCAAGGCCAGCCCCGCCGCCAGGCAGCCGCCGATCGCATAGGGCCGCCGCCCCACCCGATCCATGGTCGCACCGATGAACGGCGTGGCGAGCAGGAACAATATGGGCGTTGCCGCCGCATAGCGCAGGGCGTCCGCCAGCGCTATGCCGTAAACCGTCACGAAGATCGACGGCGCCCAGGTGGTCAGCCCGAAGTTGGTGAAGGCGACCGTGAACCAGATGCTCATCAGGATGATCGTCGATGCGCGCTGTTGCGGCGCGAACAGAGCGGAAATCGGTATCCTCGCCGGCTCCCGAAGGCGCGGCGCGGCCTGCCGCAGGTCGCCGTCCGACAGGTCGATCCTGCCCCCCAGCTTCGCCAGCGCGCCCGGAACCTGCCCGGCGCGGCCGGTGCGGGCCAGCCAGCGCGGCGATTCCGGCAGGGTCAGCATCACCACCGGCAGCAGCAGCAGCGGAATGCCGCCCAGCCCGATCAGCCAGCGCCATCCCAGTTCCGGTATGATGACCGTGCTGGACAGGGATGCCGCCGCATAGCCGCTCATGCACAGCCACTGGAAGATCATGAAGTAGCGGCCACGGGTCATCGTCGGCGCGAGTTCGTTGATATAGGTGATCGATACCGGCAACGCCCCGCCGATCGCCAGTCCCTGGACGAAGCGGATCGCCAGCAGCGCCTCCGGCCCCGGCGCCACCGTGCAGGCGATCGCCAGCGTCGCCATCACCAGGACCGATCCGACGAACACCGGCATGCGCCCGAACCGTTCGGCAAGCGATCCCAGGGCTATGGCGCCCAGAAACTGGCCGATATATCCCGAAGAGATGAGCGCCCCCATCATCGCGGGATGCAGCCCCCATTCGCGCGACAGCGACGGCATGACATAGGCGATGGCGATGCTGTCCCAGGAATCGAACAGCATGATGAAGCCCATCAGCAAGGGCGCCAATATGCCGACGCGAAAGGTGCGGAGATTGTCGAGCGCCTCCCCCACGCGCAGTTCCAGCGGACTGGCGGCCGTCCTGTCGGCATGAGCAGCGGTCAGGCTGTCCATCTTGCGATCCTCTCCCTTTACGATCGGAAACGAAGCGGTTTCCCGCCCTTGCTTGTTGAAGCGTCTTAGCCTTCCGGACAGCCGGGCGCAATGATACCGGTCTCAACATTCCGAGCATGCAGGTGCGCGGCTTTGTTGCGATGGTCGCGGAAGCGCGGCGGAAGAAGCGCCGCTGTCCCTGTTCCGGCCCCGAATTTCCGTCCATTCAGGCTGATGGAGCGCGGATTCCCCACCCGCAGGCGCGCCGGAACGACGCAACGCTCGCAGCTTCGCCGGTTCAGCAAAAAATCTCGTCCTATGCTATATCCACAAATTATGCTCCGATCATGGGGGGCAAACATGCGGCATAGTGAAGAGGCGCTTTTCCTTGCCTGAACAGGCAGCCAGGGCCCGAAATCATGGCTGCTGTCCTGCGCCAGACCCGCCGGCATCGCAAATTTCCGATCCGGCGCCATTTGACAGCGCCCTGTCTCTGAGATACCGGTAACACATATTCCGCCACCGTTGAGACGTCGCCTGGCAGGAAAAATAAGAGGAGGAGGGGTGAAATGAACTTGCAGGGTGCATTGCTTTGCCGCAGCTCGGCCTTCGCGCTGACATGCGCGACCATTGCGGCGCTGTCGCCGGCCATGGCGCAGGACAATCCTCCGCAGGCGCAGTCGGACGCCGCCGCAGGCGTCAGCGATGCGGACATCGTCGTCACCGGTTCGCGCGTCGGCCGCAAGGGCTATGACGCGCCGACGCCGGTCAATGTCGTGGGGGAAGAGAGGCTTCAGCAACTGGCGATCGACAATGTGGCGGATGCGCTGAACCAGATTCCGTCCTTCCGCCCCATCAATACGCCGGCTTCGACCTTTTTCCGCGTGTCCGGCAATATCGGCGCGCGCACGCTCGACCTGCGCGGGCTGGGCGCCACGCGGACGCTGACGCTGGTGGATGGCCGCCGCTTCGTGCCCAGCGCGGATGACGGCACGGTCGACATCAACGGCGTCCCGTCCATGCTGATCCAGCGGACCGAAGTGGTGACCGGCGGCGCATCGGCGGCCTATGGCGCGAACGCCGTGTCGGGCGTCGTGAACCTGATCCTCGATACGAAGCTCAACGGCTTCAAGGCGAATGCCAGCTATGGCATCAGCCAGCGGGGCGACGCCTCCAGCCTGTTCGTCGGCGCGGCGGGCGGCACGGATTTCGCGGGCGGGCGCGGGCATGTCGTCGCGGCGATCGAATATGCAAGGGAAGGCGGCATCGGCCCATGCGAGGAACGGAGCTGGTGCACGCGCTACACCAATTATGTGCCCAATCCCGGCTATAACACCGCCACCCGGACCAGCACCAACGGCCTTCCGGCCACGCTGGTCCTTCAGGGCACGTCCTTCGTCTATAATGAGAACGGCATCGTCGTCGGCGCGCGCAAGCCCAATGGCACGGGCGGCACGATCACCCTGGGTCAGCAGGTGCTGAACACCGGCGCCACCTCCCTGCCCAATGCGTTGCGCGGCAAGCAGTTCGATTCCAACGGCAATCTGGTCCCCTATCAGTTCGGCAATTATCTGAGCGGCATATTGCAGCAGCTCGACGACCCGACGCAGCCCTATGCGCTGGGCCTCAGTCCGCTGCCGCTGATGGTGCCGACCAAGCATGTGTCGGGGACGGTGCATGCCGATTATGAACTGACGGATTCCATCACGGCCTCGGTCGAATTCATGTATTCGAAGGTCACGGGCGGTCCGACCGCGCGTTCCGCGCCGCTCGACGCAGGTGTCGCGATCAATATCAACAATCCCTATGTGTCCGATGCCACCCGCGCGACCATCCTCGCCGCCGATCCGGCGATCACCCATCTGGTCATCAATTCCTCAAGCTGGGCGCTGGGCAGCCTGTCCAAGGCGACGAGCAAGGTGGACACCTATCGGGGCGCCTTCGCTCTCAAGGGACAATTGTCCGACCAGTGGGATTGGGACGCCTATTACACCTATGGCCGCGTCGACAGCCGGGTCGGCGCCGACAACAACCGCCTGGCCGAATGGAACAACGCGCTGGACGTGGTGTCCGCGCCCGCCGGGTTGCCGGGCATAGCGGCGGGCACGCCGATCTGCCGGTCCACCATCGCCAACCCGGCCAATGGCTGCATACCGATCAACCTGTTCGGCTTCGGCAATATCAGCCAGGCGGCCATCGACCGCTATATCGTGCCCGAATGGCAGACCCGCCGGTTCGAACAGCACGCCGCCGCCGTCAACCTGCGCGGCTCGCTCTTCTCCACCTGGGCCGGGGACGTGAAACTCGCGCTGGGCGGCGAATGGCGCCGCGACACGGCGGAGGGAGAGGTCGATCCGAATACGGCCGCGGGACGGTTCATCGCCGCCAACGGCTCGGCGCTTCCCTTCACGAAGACCAGCGTGGTCGAAGGCTATCTGGAAGTCGCCGTCCCGCTGCTCAAGGACTCTCCGCTCGGGCGGTCGCTCGATGTCGACGGGGCGATCCGCCAGACGCATTACGATCCCTTCGGCGACGCCACCACCTGGAAGCTGGGCGCGGTCTACCGCCCCATCGACGACATCACCTTCCGCGTGACACGCTCGCGCGACATCCGGGCGCCATCCGCCCGCGAATCCAGCCCCAACGCCACGACGATCCAGCTCCCGCTGCCCGATCCGTTCGTCGGCGGCACGACAAGCCAGTTCGTGGTGACGGGCGGCAATCCGGGACTGAACCTGGAAAAGGGCGACACCTTCACCGCCGGCGTGGTGCTGAGGCCGTCCTTCATCCGCAACTTCAACCTGTCGATCGACTATTATGACATCAAGGTGGAAGGCGCGATCGACTCCCTCACCGGCACCGCGATCGCCAATGCCTGCAAGCAGAAGAACCTGCTCTGCAACCTGATCCAGTTCAATCCGAACGGGTCGATCAACACCGTCTTCTCCAATTTCCAGAACCTCAGCAAGCTGCATGCGGAGGGTCTGGAACTCGTCTCCGACTTCCAGGTGCCGGCTCTGGGCGGGAACTTCAATTTCCAGGTCAACGGCAATTATGTGATCGACCTGTCGACCATCGACGCAACCGGGGTGAAGACCCAGCTCGACAACTGGACCGGCAATGCCGGATCGGTGACGAACATCCAGGGCGTGCCGCGCTGGAAACTGGACGGGGTGATCACCTATTCGCGGCCGACCTGGTCCATGACCTTCCACGGGCGCTACATTCCCCGCGCCCTGCTGGACCCGACCAAGATCGGGCCGGAACAGGACGGCTATGACATCAACGATCCCAACAGCATCAGCGAGAATCATATTTCCTCGCGCTTCTATCTCGACATGACGGGAACGCTGAAGGTCAACGAGTCCTTCGAGATTTTCGCCACGGTGAACAATGTCTTCGACAAGGACCAGCCGGAGGAACTGCGGCTGATCGGCAATCCGTTGCATTTCGATCCGATCGGGCGTTTCTTCAAGATCGGGGTGCGGACGCGGTGGTGACGATATGGGGCGGGTACTGGAGGTAATCGATGTACGACAAGACCGACCTTCGTTCGACACTGGCTGGCTCGCCCGCCGGGGCCGCGCCGGTGGACCGGCTCTACGACGCGGAATATGGCCTGTTCTACCGCGATCCGCCGGTGGAGGAGGATGCCCGCGGCAAAAGCTGGTATGTGCGGGGGCAGAATTTCGTCATCGCCTATAGCGAGGCGCTGCCCGGCGCGATCTTCGAACGGACCGGGCAGGCGGACGAATATATGGTCCTGCTGCCCGATGAAGACACCCCCGCCATCGCCGCCGCAGGGGACCGGACCGAACGGAGCGGGGGATATGCGCTGTTCGTCATGCCGCCGGGGGACAGCCGGCTGGTGCTGGAGAAGGGCGGGCGCGTCGTCCGCATCTTCTCCGCCCAGTCGCCCGATCTGGTGGCGAAATGCCCCAATGCGGACGCCTATGCGGATCGGCATGCGAACATCCCGCCCTTCCGGCCATGGCCGGAACCGCCCGACGGGTACAGGGTCCGCCACTATTCGCTCGACGTGCCGGTCGAAGGCGGCCGGTTCGGCCGCATCTGGCGTTGCACCACGATCATGCTCAACATCCCCAACAGGCAGAAGGGGCCGCGCGATCTCACCAGGGTGTCGCCGCACCATCATGACGATTTCGAACAATGTTCGCTCGCGCTGGAGGGGGAATGGCGGCACCATATGCGCTGGCCCTGGGCCGTGGACATGAACAAATGGCATGACGATGTCCATGCCGCGGTGGACTCGCCATCGGTGACGGTGATCCCGGCGCAGGTGATCCACACCTCCACCTGGCATTCGGACGTCAATCAACTGGTCGACATCTTCGCGCCGCCGCGCCTCGACTTCTCGCTGAAGCCCGGATGGGTGCTGAACGAGAGCGACTATCCGATGCCGGCGCAATAGGAGGGATATTTTGGATCGCAAACCAAGCTTGATCGATCGGCTGAAGGCGAAGGACGCATTCCTTGTCGGCACCTGGGCGAAGATTCCCTCGCTGGAGACGGTCGAACTGATCGGCCATGCCGGTTTCGACTTCGCCGTGGTGGACATGGAACATGCGCCGCACAGCTTCCAGTCGGCTTATCAGGCCATCGCCACGGCGCAGGCGGTGGGGCTTTATGCGATGGCCCGCCTGCCGGACCGCAGCGGCGGCGCGGTCCAGAGGCTGCTCGACGCGGGCATAGACGGGCTGCTGGTCCCCCGGGTGGAGACGCCGGAGATCTCGGCGGACGTGACGGCGGCCATGGCCTTCCCGCCACTGGGGTCGCGGGGCATGGGCTATACCTCGCGGGCGGCCCGCTGGGGGCTGGACAGCGCGGCCGACTATCTGGAGCGGGGGCGCAACCATGTCATGCGCGGCGTGCAGATCGAGGATATGGGCGCATTGGAGCAGATCGACGGCATATTGGCCGCCCCCGCGCTCAATGCCGTGTTCATCGGCTTCGGGGATCTGGCGCTGAGTTCGGGCCTGCCCGGATCGCACCCGACCCTGCGCGGGCTGGAGGCGAAGGTGCTGGCGGCCGCCAGGGCGAAGGGCGTGCCCTGCGGCACCGCCGTGCAGACGCCGGAGGAAGCGGTGCGCTGCCGCGAGGCAGGCTATTCCTTCGTCATGATCAGCGCCGACACGACGCTGTTCGCGCATGCGGCGCGCAGATTGATGGACGACACGAGAAATGCGCTGGGGCGCTGAAAGCGAAGAGGCGAACATGGTTTCACTATTGGACGAAAATGTCGCGGATCAGGCGTTGGAGGATCGGATTTCCAGCCTGCTGGTCGGCGCGGTCGACATGCATTGCCATAGCGGCCCGTCGGTCATGCCCCGGTCGCTCGACCATATGGAGGCGTTGCAGGATGCGGCGGACGCGGGCTTCCGCGCCATGCTGATCAAGGATCATTATTATTCCGCCACGCCGATCACCGAACTGCTCAACCGGACGCACGGCCATTTGAAGGTGCAGTTGTTTTCGGGCGTGCCGCTCAACAACACCACCGGCGGCTTCAACAAATATGCCGTCGATCACGGCATTGCCCTGGGCGCCCGGCTGGTGTGGATGCCGACCTTCGCCTCGAAGAACCATGTCGAGGCGGACCAGAAGCGGAAAAAGGGCTTCCCCCACACCAGCAAGCCGCTGCTGCCGCCCGATCCGCTGACGCCGCTCGACGCCAACGGCGCGCTGAAGGACGAGGTGAAGGAGATACTCGACATCATCGCGGAACATGACGTGATCCTGTCCGGCGGCCACCTCCATATCTCCGAAATCTTCCCGGTGTTCGAGGAAGCGCGGAAGCGCGGCGTCAGGCGGCTGCTGGTCAATCACCCCACCTTCATCATCGGCGCCTCGCTGGACGACATCAGGCAGTTGGTGACGATGGGCGCCTATATCGAACATTCGCTGTGCATGTTCATCCAGATGATCGGCCGCGAACAGGCGATGTTCCCGCCGGAGGAGCTGGACGCGCTGATCAGGGCGGGGACGGTCGACCGCACCATATTGGCGTCCGACCTGGGACAGGTGGGCAACGACCGCCCGGTCGACGGCTTCCGGGGCGTGATCCGCAACTGCATCGGCCTTGGCTATTCGGACGAGGACATCCGCAAGATGATCTCGACCAACGCGCTGCGGCTGCTGGGCCTGGAGGATTGAAGGGGACTGACGGCCTGCGCGGCGCGGGGGACCGCGCACGCCGTCAGATTATCATGGCACGCCCCGCCAAGTTACGGTAACGAGCTTCCATCTGCGGAGTGCATCCCTCCGCATGAAACGATGCGAAACGAGGAGCCACTTGCCGGTATCGAAGAAAGCCAATGGGACGATCCGGATGCGCGACGTCGCGGAACGCGCGCAGGTCTCCCGCATGACGGTGTCGCGTGCGCTGAACAGCCCGGAATCCGTCAATGAAACGCTGCGCAATCGCGTGCTGGAGGCGGTGCAGGAACTGGGCTATGTCCACAACCATCTGGCGCGCAGCCTGTCGTCGCGCCGCTCCAACGTCATCGGCCTCGTCCTGCCCAGCCTGGAAAACTCCATCTTCTCCCAGACGGTGAAGGGCATATCGGACGTGCTTCGTCCGCTCGGCTATCATCTGATGGTGGCCGAAAGCTCCGACGATCCGGAGGATGAGGAGCAGGTGATCGCCGCCTTCCTGGCGCAGCGCGTGGGCGGGCTGATCCTGCATTCGACCAACCATTCGCCCACGGCGGTCAGGATGCTGAAGGCGTCGGACACGCCGGTGGTGGAGAATGGCGATTTCCCGGTCGATCCGGTCGACATGGTGGTCAGCTATTCCAACCGCGCCGCCGCCAAGGCGATGACGCTGCACCTGGCGCGGCTCGGCTACAGGCGGATCGTCTTCGCCGGGCTGGCCGCCAATCCCCGCGCCGCCGAACGCCAGCGCGGCTTTCAGGACGCCCTGGCGGAGATCGGGCAGAAATCCGACCGCAAGCATGTGGTCGCCGTCTCCCGGGGTTTCGGCGGCGGGACGGAGGCCATTTCCTATATCGATGCGAATGTGCCGGACGCCGACGCGCTGTTCTGCGCGGGCGACGTGCTGGCCGTCGGCGCGCTGCTGGAATGCGACAGGCGGGGATGGGCGGTGCCCGGCCGGCTCGCCATCGCCAGCTTCGACGATCTCGACCTGATGCGCCACGTCAGCCCGGCGATCACCTCGCTGCGCCTGCCCCGATATGAGATCGGCCGGCGCAGCGCGCAGATGATCCTCGACCGGATCGAGGAACGCACCATGCCGGTGACGACCATCGACCTGGGCTTCGAAATCGTCCAGCGCGCCAGTTCCTAGAGGGTTTTCGAAGCAGCCGGATCGGATCTGCTCCAGAGCGCGCGCTCCGGTTTTCCGTTGCCGCATCCTTTCAGGCAGCAAACCGGCCCCATCCTTCGACAGGCCCAGGACAGGCTTTTCTGCACGATATTTCAGGGGCGGACCGCGAACCTTTCACCGGGGCGGGCCGAATGCCCGCGCCTCACTCCGCCGCCTGATCCACTTCCGCAAAGGCTTCCCGCGCAATCCGCGTCGAATCCAGCCCCGCAGGCACGCCGCAATAAATGGCCACCTGAAGCAATGCTTCGCGTATCTCATCGCGGGACAGGCCGTTGGTCAGCGCCGCCTTCACATGCAGCTTCAGCTCGTGGGGCCGGTTGAGCGCGCTGATCATGCCGATGTTGAGCAGGCTGCGGTCGCGCCTGGACAATCCCTCCCGGCACCATATCCTGCCCCAGCAATATTCGGTCGACAATTGCTGCATGGGGCGGCTGAAATCGTCTGCATTGGCGAAGGACCGTTCGACATAGTCGGCCCCCAGCACTTCCTTGCGCAACGCCAGTCCGCGCTCATAATCTTCCGTTGCCATGATGATCTCCTCTGCCGATGGTTTGAACCGCTATTCGGGCTTGCCGAAAGACTATGCGGATGCGATACCGGTAACAACCATAAAAATCATGACATAAGCCCTATTTTTCAGGAAGGATCGAGGATGCGGCTGGATGGGAGGATTGCCGTTGTGACCGGCGCGGCGCGCGGCATTGGACGGGCGATTGCACAGGGGCTGGCCGAAGCGGGCGCCCATGTCGTGCTGACCGACGTGCAGGAGGGGGAAGCCGCCGAAGCGGCGCGGGCCATCGCCGGCGCAGGCGGCCAGGCCACCGCCTTCGGTCTGGACGTTTCCGATGCCGCTGCATGCGAAACGCTGGCGGCGCGGCTGGAGCGGGATGTCGGCCCGGTCTCCATATTGGTGAACAATGCCGGGGTGATCTATCCCGGCCGCATCGATGAGCCGGGCGCGCGGGAAAAGTGGGACCGCACGCTGGCGATCAATGTCGGCGGCCCGTTCAACATGTGCCGGGCCTTCCATCCGCAGCTTCGCGCCACCCGGGGGGCGGTGATCAACCTCGCCTCCATCCGCTCCTTCGTCGCCGCGCCCAATGCGGCGGCCTATGCCGCGTCCAAGGGCGCGGTGATGCAATTGACCCGGGCGCTGGCAGTAGAATGGGGCGGGGAGGGGATCAGGGTCAACGCCATCGCCCCCGGCTTCATCGAAACCACGCTGGTTCCGGACCGGGAAAAGACGGCCGACCGCGAAGCCGCCATCCTCGCAAGGACGCCGCTGCGCCGCCAGGGACAGCCGGACGAGATTGCAGGAACGGCGGTCTATCTCGCCTCGGACGCGGCGCGCTATGTTTCGGGGGCGATCATCCCGGTGGACGGCGCTTATCTGGCCGGGTGAGAAGAGCCGTCCGGCCAGATCGCAGCCCCGATGTCGGCTCTTCCCCTCCTTTTCAGGGGAGGGGATCGAGGGGTGGGGGCGTGCCCCAAAGGAAAACCAAGCCTTTAGAGGCACGCCCCCACCCAAACCGCCCGGTTCCTACCCCCGAATAGCCAGAATCTGATCGTCATAGGTCGCCGGATCTATCTTCACGTCGATCAGCGCAGGACGCCCGCTCGCCAGCGCATCGGCGAAGGCTCCGGCCAGCCCGCCTTCCTCATCGACCCGGCGGGCATGCCAGCCGAAACCGGCGGCCACCTGCGCAAAATCGGTGTGGGAAAAATCCACCCCCGCCGGAGCCAGTTGCCGCCGCCGCTGCTTGGCCCCGATCAATGTCAGGCAGGAGTCGTTGAACAGGACGACGACGGGCTTCGCGCCGCTCTGCACGGCGGTGCCCAGTTCGCCCAGGCACATCATCGCGCCGCCGTCCCCCGTGAAGGCCACGGTGGTGCGGCCCGGATCGGCCAGGCTGGCGGCGATGGCCGCGGGAATGGCGAAGCCCATGGTCGAAAGCCCTCGCGAGATCAGGGACTGGTTGGGTTTGTCGCACCGCCACATATGCAGCACCGGCAGCATATGCGCGCCCGCGTCGATGGTGATGCGGCTGTCCGCCGGCACCGCCTGACGCGCCGCGCGGACCAGCGCCGCCGGGGAAATGCCGCTGCCGCCGAAAATCTGCGCCGCCGCCCATAATGCTTCCTTGCGCCGCGCCAGCTCTCCCGGCTCCCACCCGCTGCTGTCCGTCGCATCGTGCAGGGCGGCGATGGAAGCGGCTATGTCGCCCACCACGGATGCGGTCGGCGCGAACAGCGGATGCTCATAGGCGTGGTTGGTGAGTTCGACCGTCGGAACAGCGCCATAGCGCCAGGGCTGCGGCGGTCCCTCGACCGGATCGAAGCCGTAGAGGATGATGAGGTCGGCCGACCCGATCAACGGCTGTTCGGGCACGCCATTGGCGTAGAGGCCCAGCCCGAGCGGCGCATTTTCCGACACCACCCCCTTCGCCTTGTAGGTGGTGAGGACGGGACAGCCGGTCGCCGCGACAAAGGCGCGCAAGGCGGCGGTTCCATCCGGAGACCGCGCCTGAAGCCCCGCCAGCAGGATGGGTCGGCGGGCCGCGGCGACCAGCCTCTTCGCCTCCGCCAGCGCGGATGGGCCCGGCGCGGGAAGGTGGGTCGCGGAACGGGGGGCGGGCGCCGCTTCGGCCCGGCGGCGGATGAAGGAACCGGCGACCTCCAGATAGGCCGGGCCCGGCGGATTGCCCATGGCGGCGTCGATCAGCCGGTCGACCTCCGCCATGGGATCGCCGTTCCGCAGATTGGAGGAAGCGCGCAGCATCGGCGCCAATATCGCCGTCTGGTCGATCCGCTGATGGCTGATATAGGCCTGGTCGTCTTCATAGCCGTCCGCGATCAGCAGCATCGCGGCACGATCCAGATCGGAATAGGCGACGCCATTGGCGGCGGCGGCAAGGCCCGGCCCCCGCGTCGTCATCGCCACGCCGGGCGCTCCGGTGATTTCGGCGGTGACGCAGGCCATCATCGCCGCCGACGTCTCCGTCCGCGTCAGGATGAAGCGCATGCCCTGCTTCTCCGCCGCGGCGATGAAGTCCAGATTGCACTCGCCCCCCGGCACGCCGAAGATGAAGCGCACGCCCTTTTCCGCGAGGCGGGCGACGATGGCCTCGCTTACCGTTCCAACGGTCATTCTGTCTTCCTTCCGGGCGCATGCCCTGCCAGATCGGCTTTATCAGATCGGCTGTTCCAAAGTGGGGGCGCTGTCCTCCAGCGTCACCCGGCGCATGTCGCGCGGATATTTCTTGTCGTCATAGCGCGTGCCGCGATGCATGGTGCAGCGATTGTCCCAGATGACGAGGTCCCCGACCGCCCATTGATGCGCATAGACGAACGGGCGCTGGGTGGCGAATTCGGTGAGTTCCCGGATCAGCGCCATGGCTTCGGGACGGGGCCAGCCCTCGATGGCGCCGATATGGGCGGAGAGGTAGAGGGCAAGCCGACCGGATTCCCTGTGCAGCCGCACCAGCCGTTGCGGCACCGGCGTGCACCGTTCGACCTCCTCCGGGCTGAATGCGTCGAAACCCATCTGCTCGCGGGAATAGATCAGCGAATGACGGGCGATCAGGTCCTTTGCAATGGCCTTGAGTTCGTCCGGCAGATGGTCCCATGCGACGCGGGTGTCGATATATTCGGTGGCGCCGCCGACCGGCGGGATGACGCGGGCCTGGAGCATCGACCAATAGGCCGGCGTCGGCTTGAAGCTGCTGTCGCTGTGCCACAGCAGATTGCCCAGATTATACATGCGCCGCCGGTCGTCCGCGCCCCAGATCCGGCCGTCCGGGCCCAGATTGGAGATGTCGTTGATCTTCATATTGGCGATGCGGCGCCGTTCCTGGTCGACCAGCGTCGGCGTCTCCTCGATGGTGCCGAACTGTTCGGCGAAGGCGGCCTGTTCGTCGTCGCTCATCATCTGGTTGGGGAAGACGACCACGCCATAACGGTCCATCGCGCCCTTGACCGCCGCCTTCTGCTCCTCCGTCAGCGGCCGGCGCAGGTCGATCCCCTCCGCCCGCGCGGCGAAATGGGGATGGACCGGCGTGCATGTCAGCATATCGTTCCTGTCCAACATGGTCGAATGACTGGACATCATCTTCTCCTGTCAATTGCGCGGGGCCCTGGCCCCGAAAGCGATTTGGTACCGGTCACAAACCTGTCTCTCACAAATGCGGCCCCGGTTCAAGCAAGAGACAGGCAGAGATATTTCAGCTCCAGATAATCATCCAGCCCGTAACGCGACCCCTCCCGGCCGATGCCCGATTGCTTGACGCCGCCAAAGGGCGCCACTTCGGTCGAAATGAGGCCGGTGTTGATGCCGACAATGCCGGATTCGATGCCTTCCGCCGCGCGCCAGATGCGGTTGACGTCGCGCGCGTAGAAATAGGCGGCCAGTCCGAATTCGCTGTCATTGGCAAGGGCGATGGCTTCGGCGTCGTCATCGAACTTCACCAGCGGCGCCAGGGGGCCGAAGGTCTCCTCCTCCAGCACCTGCATGCCCGGCTTCACGTCGCGCAGGATCGTCGGGGTGAAGAAGCGCGGGCCGTCGGGGGCGGGGCCGCCGCCCAGCACGATCTGCGCGCCCTTCGCCACGGCATCGTCAACGTGCCGCTGGACCTTCGCGACGGCCCGTTCGTCGATCAGGGGACCGATGTCCACGCCGGTGCGGGTCCCTTCGCCGACCCGCAGCTTCGCCGTGGCGGCGGCCAGCTTCCCGGCAAAGGCGTCATAGACGCCCGCCTGGACATAGAAGCGGTTGGCGCAGACGCAGGTCTGGCCTGCATTGCGATATTTGGACTGGATCGCGCCCGTGACGGCTGCATCCAGATCGGCGTCGTCGAAGACGATGAAGGGCGCGTTGCCGCCCAGTTCCAGGCTGAGTTTCTTGATGCTGCGGGACGCCTGCTCCATCAGCAGCCGCCCGACCGCCGTCGATCCGGTGAAGCTGATCTTGCGGACCACGGGATTGCCCGTCATTTCGGCCCCGATCTCCCGCGCGTCGCCGGTCACGACGTTGAGAAGCCCCCGCGGCACGCCCGCCTCGTCAGCGATCTGCGCTATCGCCAATGCGGTGAAGGGCGTGAGTTCCGAAGGCTTGAGCACCACCCCGCACCCAGCCGCAAGCGCCGGGGCCAGTTTGCGCGCGACCATGGCGGCGGGGAAGTTCCAGGGGGTGATCGCGGCCACGACGCCCACCGGCTGCTTCAGCACCATGATGCGCCTGTCCGGCATGGGACCGGGAATGATGTCGCCATAGGCGCGCTTCGCTTCCTCCCCGAACCATTGGAAGAAGGACGCGGCATAGGCGATCTCGCCCTTCGCCTCCGCCAGCGGCTTGCCCTGTTCCTCGGTCAGCAGCGCGGCAAGATCGTCGGCGCGCTCCAGCATCAGGGCGGCGATGCGTTGCAGGATCGCGGCCCTTTCGCCGGCCGGGCGCGCCGCCCAGGCGGGCATGGCCATGGCCGCCGCCCCTATCGCCCGTCGGCTCTCCTCCCGCCCCAGCGCCGGAACGCGGCCGATGATCCCGCCCGTCGCCGGATTGTCGACCGCGATCCACTCTCCATTGCCGACCCATTCACCCGCGATGAAACATTGTTCGCGCTTCACTGACCGTCCTTCGCCCGCATTCCGCCCGCATCCGCACTCGTCGCATCAATCCTTCAGGCTGCCGGGACTCCATTTCTCATACCACGCACGCGGCGGCACGGTGGTCGGCGTGTCGCTCTTGAACAGGTTGACGAATTCCCGCGTGCGGAAACGCCAGCGGCCATCCTCGCACAGCAGCAGATGGTCGATCTGTTCCGCGATCTGGATCGGCGCGTGGGAGGGCAGCACCGGCACCCCGTCCCCTGCGAACAGCATCATGACATTGTTCGTGCGCGCCAATCCGGGCTCGATCAGCTCGGCGCGGAAATTCGCGATGACATGGCGGTTGACGCGCGGCCCCCGGCTCTGCCGCCAGACGTAGAACTGATGGATCGCCTCGCGCCCCTTCAGGTTGAAGAAGGTGGCGTCCTCCAGATAATAGTCGCGGGTGTCCAGACCGCCATTGACGTCCACCTCATACCAATAGTCCGTCGCATTGGCGAGCAGGAGCTGGGTCAGCATGATCTTTTCTTCGGATGTCATCGCCAATTCCGTCGTCCTGTCCCTGCCGGCGCTATTGTCGCAGCGGGGATGCCTTCCCGCCGCTCTCTCACAAGAACATAGAATAGGGCATGACGCCCTGTCCGATCACCTTTGGTTATACTCGCGCCAGAATACTTATTTTTTCCGCCGATGGGATTTTGCCACCGAAGATGGCAGGTTGAGGGGCCGCCGTGCGCGGGGCGGAAGAGGAGCAGAAGGTGAAGAGCGGACAGCATGACCGGGCGCTGGAACACTGGCTCGACGGATTTCAGGCCGCGCTGGCTGCCCGCGACACCGGCGCCGTCCTTGCTCTTTTCGCGCCCGGCGAATGCTATTGGCGCGATCTGGTCGCCTTCACCTGGAACATCGCGACGATGGAGGGGCGCGAGGCCATCGGTACAATGCTGGACGCGCAGGCCGATCCCGTCCTCCCCTTCACCGCGCGCCCGGAAGGCGGCGCCGCCGAAAGGGACGGGCTGATCGAAGGCTGGTTCGATTTCGAGACCGGCGCGGGCCGGGGCAAGGGCCATGTCCGGCTGAAGGACGGCCGCTGCTTCACCCTGCTCACCGCCCTGCAGGAACTCAAGGGCTTTGAGGAGCCGGGCGGGCGTCGCCGGCCGGAGGGCGTCGTCCATCGCGCCATCAAGGACCGGGAAACCTGGTCGGAGGCGCGGGCCGCGACCGCCCGGACGCTGGGGACGGAGGTGCAGCCCTATTGCCTGGTCGTCGGCGGCAGCCAGGGCGGGCTGGCGCTGGGCGCGCGGCTGAAGCGGCTCGGCGTCCCGACCCTCATCGTCGATGCGCTGGAAAAGCCGGGCGATGCCTGGCGCAGCCGCTACAAGTCGCTCTACCTGCACGATCCGGTCTGGATCGACCATCTGCCCTATATCCCGTTCCCGGACCATTGGCCGGTCTATACCGCCAAGGACAAGATGGGCGACTGGCTGGAAATGTATGCCCGGGTGCTGGAACTGGACTTCTGGGGCTCCACCCGCTGCACCAGGGCGCATTATGACGAAGTCGCGAAACGCTGGACGGTGACGGTCGACCGGGCGGGGCGGGAAATGGTCCTGCGCCCGGCGCAGCTGGTGCTGGCCACCGGATTGTCGGGCATCGCCAACATGCCCGTCTTCCCCGGCGCGGACAGCTTTCGCGGGGTGCAGTGCCATAGCAGCCAATATGCGGATGGCGCGGCCTTTGCCGGCAAGGCCTGCGTGGTCGTGGGTTCCAACAACTCCGCGCACGACATTTGCGTCGACCTCTGGTCGAACGACGCGAAGGTCACGATGATCCAGCGGTCGCCCACCACCGTCATCAAGGCGAGCGCGTTGCGCCGCATTTCCGAAGAAGGCCCCTATTCGGAGAAGGGGATCGCGGCAGGGATCGATACCGACCGGGCCGACCTGATCACCGCATCCACGCCCTTCCGCCTGAAGGAAGCGATGGACCGCCATAATTGCGACCGCATACGCCGGGAGGACGCGGCCTTCTACGAACGGCTGGCGGCATCCGGCTTCCAGTTCGATTTCGGGGAGGACGGGACGGCCATAGCGGGCAAATATATGCGCCGCGCCTCGGGCTATTATATCGATGTCGGCGGCTCCGACCTGATCTGCGACGGAGAGGTCAGGGTGCGGAGCGGCGTCGGCGTCGCCTCCATCGCCCCCGGCGGCCTGGTGCTGACCGACGGCAGCGAGGTGGCGACCGACGCGATCATCTACGCGACCGGCTACGGCCCGATGGACGGCTGGGCCGAGATGCTGATCTCCCGGGAGGTCGCTGAAAAGGTGGGCCGCTGCTGGGGCCTGGGATCGGGCACCGCCATGGACCCCGGTCCCTGGGAGGGGGAGCTTCGCAACATGTGGAAGCCGACCCGGCAGGAGGGGCTGTGGTTCCATGGCGGCAATCTGGCCCAGTCGCGCTTCCACTCGCTGCATCTCGCCCTTCAGATCAAGGCGCGGATGGAGGGGATCGATACCCCCGTCCACCAGCCCGAAGCCGTGATGCGGGCGCCCCTCTGCCTCCCGGAAGACGGCCTCATGGCATCGCAGGGGGCATGAGCGGCGGCTGCACGGCCGCTCCATCCGCAGATCGTTCCAGCCGGGGCAATTACCGCGTCGTCGCGCTGATCGTCGCCAGCACCATGATCATGGAGCAGATCGACGCGACCGTGCTGACCACCGCGCTGCCCACCATCGCGCGGGACTTCCGGGAACCGGTCAATGCCCTCGGTCTGGTCCTGACCGCCTATCTGCTGGCGGTGGCGGCCTTCATCCCGCTGAGCGGCCGGCTGGCCGACCGGTTCGGCGCGCGGTCGGTATTGCGGGCGGCGATACTGGTCTTCATGGCGGGCTCGCTGCTCTGCGCCTTTTCGACATCGGCAGCCCAGATGGGCATGGCCCGCTTCGTGCAGGGCGCGGGCGGGGCGATGATGACGCCGGTGGGGCGGATCGCCCTGCTGCGCGTCACGCGCAGGCAGGATCTGGTTTCAGCGACCGCCTGGCTGGTCACGCCCGCGCTGCTGGGCCCGATGCTGGGGCCGCCCATAGGCGGGCTGATCGTCACCCATCTGGACTGGCGCTGGATATTCTACGTCAACCTGCCGGTCGGGCTGGCGGGGATCGCCGCCATCTCCCTCCATATCGACAATGGCCGCGCCGATGCGCCCGGACGCGCAGACATTCCGGGCTTCCTGATCTGCGCCGCCGGCCTCGGTACCCTGCTGCTCGGGTGCGAAAGCGCGAGCCAGCCGGGACGGCTGGGGCAGGCCCTGCTGCTGCTCGCCGTCGCGGGCATGATGGCCGGAACCTATGTCCGCCATGCGGCGCGCCGGCCCGATCCGCTGCTGGACCTCACCGTGCTGCGCGACCGGTCCTTCCGCCTGTCGCTGATCGGCGGATCGCTGACCCGCATCACCCAGGGCGCGCAGCCCTTCCTGCTGCCGCTGATGTTCCAGGTGGGATTCGGCTTCAGCGCGGCGGTGAGCGGCGCGATCATGCTCGCCACGGCGGTGGGATCGCTGGTGTCGAAGGCCATCGTTTCCCCGGTGCTGCGCCGTCTGGGCTTCCGGCGCAGCCTGATCGTGAACGGCCTGCTGTCCTCGCTCTGCTACGGGCTGGCGGCGGCGTTCCGTGCGGACTGGCCGGTGCCGCTGATGATGGCGGTCCTGACGCTGGCGGGCTTTTTCATGTCCTTTCAGTTCTCGGTCTACAACACGGTGGCTTATGAAGGCGTGGAGGCGGCGCGGATCAGCCGTGCGTCCAGCCTCTATTCCACATTCCAGCAATTGCTGCTGTCGCTGGGCATCTGCACCGCCTCCGTCGCGATCCAGGCGAGCATGGCCGTCCGCGGATCGGCCACGCCCCACCGGGAGGATTTTGCCGCCGCACTGGTCGTCGTGGCCCTGATCTCGCTGTCGGCTTTCTTCGTGAACCGGCGCTTCGCCCCGGATGCCGGATCGGCCATGAGCGGCCATGTGCCGCGTGCGGAGCAGGACCGGCCGAAATGAGCGCTATTGGCCAATCCAAGACATTCCCCTCCCGTAAACGGGAGGGGTTAGGGGTGGGCGCGAGCGTAGCGAGCTTCCAGCTTAGCCGTTGAAAATTCACGCTGATGCCGCGCCAGCCCACCCCCTAACCCCCTCCCGCCTGCGGGAGGGGGAATGTCCTGATTCCACCCCAAAAATCAGTCATCCAGCCTATTCCGAACGCACCCAATCC